>DASYSS010000028.1 GCA_036003045.1 Gemmatimonadaceae bacterium | reverse complement strand
ATTGAGCGGCAGCATCGCGCACGTGACCTCTCCGGAGATCCGCGCCGGCCACGGGCTCGATCAACAGAAGTACAGTCTCGTCGCGCGATACGATTTCGACCACGACAACGGCTCGCGCCAGTACGCGCTCGTCGAGTGGGCGCACACGAACGACACCGACGATGGCGCGACGATCAACTCCCTGTACTCCGTGCTCGGCGAAGCCGCCGTCTGCCGCGCCGACGCCATTCTCGCGGCTCGGGTCGAGCGAACCGATCGCCCGGAAGAGGAGGCGACTTCCGATCCGTTTCGCACGCCGCGGCCGCCTGCCGATCTGTCGAACCTCGGCGTTTCGACCTGGACGACGCTCACGGTCGCGGTCGCGAGTCCGGCGATCAAAGCGTCGTTCATGCGCGTGCGGCCGTTCATCGAGGTGGCTCGCATCGGCGTCGCGCCGGGGAATCCGGCGGGAATCTTCAACGCCAATCTGCGCTACGGCACCGATCGTCTCTGGATGTATTCCGTGGGGGTGCGTCTCACGACCGGCATGATGAACATGCGGATGGGACGCTACGGCGCCGCGATGCCGGATGCGGTTGGAACTCTTCCGCCTCCGCCGAAGTCGGATGAGATGCCGGACATGCCTGGAATGCCCAGCATGCCGAGCGCCAAATCGACGATGCCGACGTCCATGCACATGAACATGCGTTGCCACCTGTGATGCGTTTCGCTGTCTCTCTCTCCGTCACCGCGGTCGCCGCGATCGCGGCGGCGTGCGGTGCCGACGATGCCGGACTTCCCACGCAAGTCCAGCGGCCGACCTCTTGCCCCGGGATCGACGTCGGCGCTCGACCTGCCGCGATCTCGCTGCCGGTGCAGAATCCCGCGACGATCCCCACGCTCGGCGCCGGAATCGATTCCCTCCGTTATTCCGCGGAGGTCGCCGCGCGCGGCAGCGTCGCCTACACGACCACCTGGGGATTCCGCGGCGCCAATCCGGGAAACCGGATCAACGTGTGGGACGTGAGCGGCAACGCGCCGCTACTGGTCGACACAGTCACCGTGCCCAACGCCACGACGCTCGGCGACGTCGCCGTGTCCGACGACGGGTCGTTGCTCGTCGTCGCGACCGAACGCACCGGCGGGTCGATCGTGATCTTCGATCTCACCGACCCGAAGCACCCGAAGCAAATCTCCAGGTTCTCGAACGCCGACACGGATCCCGGCGTGCACACCGCCGAAATCGGACGCGTGAACGGGGTGCTGTACGGCTTTCTCTCGATCGATCCGATCAACTCGACGCCGGCGCGCCTCGTGATCGTGGACCTGAGCAACCCGAGCGCGCCGCAGGAGATCTTCACGAAGGTCGCCGGCAATCCGTTCGTGCACGACACGTTCGTCCGCGACGGGCTGCTGTTCGTGGCGCTTTGGGACGACGGGCTGGAGATCTGGGACATCGGAGGGTGCGGAACCGGTGCGTCGCCGAGCCACCCGGTGGTACTCGGGGGCGTCAAGACATTCGGCGGCGAGGTTCACAACGCGTGGTGGTACCACGACCCGAATGGCGGAAAGCGGTTCGTGTTCGTCGGCCAGGAAGGGCCCGGAACGATCGGGTCATCGTCCAAGGGAGACGTCCACGTCGTCGACATCGGCGACCCGTCCCGGCCAAAAGAGGTCGCGTTCTACCACATCGACGGCGCCGGCACGCACAACTTCTCGGTCGACGAGGCCCGCGGCATTCTCTACGCCGCGTACTACAACGGGGGCGTTCGGGCCATCGACGTCCGCGGCGACCTCGCCGTGTGCACGCAAAGCCAGCAATTCACGACCGCAAATCCACTGCTCACCCGCTGCGATCTCAAGCTGATGGGTCGCGAGTTAGGCGTCGGCCTGCTCGATCAGGGCCGCCCGGTCTACGTCTGGGGAGTTCAGCTCCTTGATGGACGCCTGTTCGCGTCGGACATGCTGAACGGGATCTGGACGCTCGGCGCTCTGACCCGGTAGCCGAGTTCGTCGCCGGCGGCACGCGCGGAAATGTTCGCGATTCGTAAGGGACGCGGCGACAATCGCTTACGACGTGTCCAACCCTCGTCAGACCGCGGCTGAATTCGTTGACAATTTCGTCGACGAATCTTACTCTCATAGGGGCAGGACTCTCTCGCGGAGCGTGGTTGATGATGTGGTCGATCGAGCGGTTCGGACGGCGACTCTCCGTTGCGTCAGTGATGCCCTTGGCGCTGCTCATCGGCAGCGTTCACAACTCCACCGATCCGATGCGCAAGTCCGGTGGCGCGGGCGGAAACGGTGCGCCGACCAACCGGTACGCGGGCGTGCTTCCCGTACCAAGCTCATCGTCCGCGAGCGCGCAAGCTCCGAGTCGTCTCGACTCTCTGCTCGATCAGCATCACGACGCGCGCGCCGAAAGAGGTCGAGTGCTCTACGCAACCGGCCACGCGCCCAAGGGAGCGGCGACCCCCAAGAACCACCGTCGCCAGTGCTCGGACCACGTCGCGTCGGCGCGGGGTAGTAGCAACATACCGAACTCCTAAGTTCCTCCTTCCGAAGTCCCTCCTCTCCGATTTCTAGATGCCACGTTTTCGCACCGCGGCCGCGGCCACGCTGCTCGTCGTCCCGATCGTCGCCGGCGGTTTTCTCCTGCAGGAATCGCCGACCCGCGCCAACGCCCAGCTGTTCGACCAAGTCCGGTCGTTGGTCCTGAACCAGTACGTCGATTCCATCCCCGCTGGTACGACCTACGAGAAGGCCGCACGCGGTCTGGTGAAAGAGCTCAACGACCCGTACAGCGAGCTTCTTTCGCCGAAAGAGTCTGAGAGCTTCGAGCGCGCAACCGGCGGCCGTTACGGCGGCACGGGCATGTTGCTCGGCGAGCAGGCGCCTGGTGTCATCGTCGTCGACCGCGTTTTCCCAAATACGCCGGCCGAGGACGCGGGTGTCCGCGAGGGCGATCGCGTCGTCGCGGTGGACACGACGGCGACCACGAACCTGCCGATCGAAAAAGTCTCGAACCTGCTCCGCGGCGACCCGGGCTCGCAGGTGAGCGTCACCTACACGCGGCCCGCCGTCACCGAGCAGATCAAGCTCAAGTTCACGCGGCGCGTCATTCACGTTCCCGCCGTCGCGTACAGCGGGATTTTCGGCGAACACATCGGCTACATCCCGCTCCAGACGTTCAACGAGAACGCGGCCGAGGAAGTCGCCGCGGCGATCACGCAGCTGGCGGAGCAGGGCGCGACCGGCATCGTGCTCGACATGCGCGGCAACGGCGGCGGAATCGTCGACCAGGCGCTCAAGACGTCGAGCCTGTTCCTCCGCGACGGCCAGGAGATCGCGAGCGTCCGCTCGCGGAACCAGCCGACGGAGATTCTCCGTTCGGGCGGTCACCACCTCGCGCTGACGCTGCCACTCGTCGTGCTCGTCGACGAGGGCTCGGCCTCGGCGACGGAAATCGTCGCCGGCGCGCTCCAGGATCACGACCGTGCATTGGTCGTCGGCGCCACGTCGTTCGGCAAAGGGCTCGTCCAGTCGGTGTACGCGCTGAACGGCGGCTACCACCTCAAGATGACGACGGGTAAGTGGTACACGCCGAGTGGGCGCTCCATCCATCGCGATCGCCAGCTCACGATGAGCGGCTCGTTGGTCGAGGTGCATCCTGATTCGCTCAACGACTCGACCAAGAAGCCGGCCTTCAAGTCGGATGGTGGTCGCACCGTCTTCGGCGGCGGCGGCATCCATCCCGACGTGATCATCGCCGACGACACGCTGACGACCGAGGAGCGCGATTTCATCCGCGCCGCGGCGCCGCAGCGGCAGGCGATCAACACCGTGCTGCAGAACTACGCGCTCCAGCTCAAGGGCTCCGTCCAGAAGCGCGACTTCACCGCGCCGGCGACGTGGAGCACTGAGCTCATGACGCGCATGAGTGCCGCCGGCGTGAAGCTCGAGCCGAAATTTCAGACCGCGGAACGGACCTTCCTGACCCGCGATCTCGAGAACCGTGTGACCCGGCTGACCTTCGGAGATGCGGCGGCGAAAGCGCGCAACCTCAACGAAGACCATCAGCTGCTCAAGGCGATCGATCTCCTCGAGCACAGCACGACGCAGGCGCAGCTGCTGGCCGGGGCTGGATCGGGCGCTCCAGGCAAGTAACGGCCATCACGGGCCGTCGCTCGACCCCAGAGCCGATTCGCGAATCGGCGGTTCCGTCACCGGGGCCGCCGATTTGCTTTAGGTTGGAAGCGTGCCGGAACGTCCCGCGTCGTCGCCGGAGCCGCACCTCCACCATATCCGCGTCGAGCGGACGGCGAGGTACTACACCCTCGGCGGGCGCGACGACGTCCCCACGACCACGTGGTGGTTCGTGCTGCACGGCTACAGCCAGCTCGCGGGGCAGTTCATCCGTTTCTTCTCCGACCTCGCCGCCGACGATTCGCGCGTCGTCGCCCCCGAAGCGCTGAACCGCTACTACATCGTGAACCCCGAAGTCGCCCCTGTTCGCGAGCGGCCGGTTGGTGCGACGTGGATGACCCGCGAAGACCGCGAATCGGAGGTGGCCGACTACGTCGAGTATCTCGACGCCGTCTTCGATGAAGTGACCGGCGGCGGTCTCGCCGACGGCAACCACGTGAACGTCATCGGGTTCTCGCAGGGCGCGGCAACGGCGTCGCGATGGATCTCGCACGGCCGCGTTCCCGCGACGCGACTCATCCTCTGGGGCGGACTCGTGCCGCCCGACGCCGATCTGTCGCGAGGCCCGTACGCTCTGCGCGGCGTGCCGGTGACGTTCGTGCTCGGCTCGCGCGACCACTACGTGTCCGACGCGATGTTCGAGGAGGACGTCGCGCGACTGTCCCGAATCGGCATCACGCCGTCGGTCATTCGTTTCGACGGGGGCCACGCCGTGAGCCGCGCGGCGCTGCGAGAGCTCACCGGCGCGTGAACGCCGCTCAGCGGCGTTTTCGCTCGACGAACTTCGTCAGCTCGCGCCGATCCTTCTTGGTCGGGCGTCCACGATCCTCGAACACGAACGCCGCCGGCGCCATCCGCAGCTGTTCCGCGAGACGGTGCCGCGCGGCGGCGCTCGCCTCGGTCTCCTCGTACAACCCCTGGGCGACCGAGGCGGGGCCTCGACGTTCGGCGACCGCCCGCACGATGAGAATATGCTCATACGGTGCGAGTCGAACGCGGATCTCGTCACCGGGCTTGACGGATTTGGCCGGCTTGGCGCGCTCGCCGTTGACTTCGACTTTGCCGCCGCCGACCGCCTCGGTCGCCAAGGAGCGCGTCTTGAAGAACCGCGCCGCCCAGAGCCATTTGTCCACGCGGACGGAGTTGGAGTCGTCGGCCATGCTGGTCTCGGCTACATTTCCCGGTTGATGAATACTAGCGCGCAGGCCTTCGGCTACGTGCACCGGTACTTGCCGCCGAGCGGCGACGACCCGCGCACGTTGTTGTTGCTGCACGGCACAGGCGGTGATGAGAACGACCTCATCCCGCTCGGACAGATGCTCGCGCCGGACGCGGGTTTGCTGAGCCCGCGCGGCACGGTCAACGAGAACGGCGCCGCGCGCTTCTTCAAGCGGCTCGCTGAAGGCGTGTTCGACATCGACGACCTTCACGCGCGAACGAAGGACCTGATCGCATTCATCGAGGGCGCGGCCGGGCAGTACAAGTTCGATGCGAAACAGATCGTCGCGGTCGGTTTCTCGAACGGTGCCAACATCGCCGGCAGCGTCCTGCTCTCCTCGCCGTCGACGCTCAACAGCGCCGTCCTCTTCCGTCCGATGGTGCCGTTCGTACCGCAGTCGCCCGCGTCGCTCGAGGGGCATCGCGTGTTCATCGGGGCGGGGGAAACGGACACGATCGTCTCGCGCCTCCATCCCGAGCGCCTCGCGGAAATGCTCCGCGTGCTCGGCGCCGACGTGACGCTGAACTGGCAGCCGACGGGCCACTCGCTCAGCCGGGCGGACGTCTCCGCCGCCTACGATTGGCTAAATCCCGCAAAGGACACGGAATAGCTTAGTGCGCCAACCGCTTGAAACCGGGCTCTGTCCGAGTATATTACTGACGGGTCAGTAACATACTAGAAGAGCTAATCGGCTCATCGGTAAGAACTTAGGGCTGTAAGGCGGCGCCTGACGTGGAAGCATCCCGTTCGATTCAACAGCAGGAACCCCGATGGCGGCGGCTCCCGGAGGAGCGGCCGAAGCAGATTCTCGAGGCGGCTCTCGAGGTCTTCGGCGAGCGCGGACTCGCCGTGTCTCGGCTGGACGACATCGCCAAGCGAGCCGGTCTCTCCAAGGGCACGATCTACCTCTACTTCCCCAACAAGGAAGAGCTGTTTCGCGAGGTCGTGCGGAACACTGTCGTCAGCGACATCGAATCGAGCGAGCAGGAAATCAGCGCGATGGGCGGCACCGCCACCGAAGTGCTGAGCCGCTCGCTTCGCGCGTACTGGATCTTCATCCGGTCCGCGAAGTTCGCTCCGCTGTTTCGGCTGATCCACGCCGAGATCCAGAATTTCCCGGACCTCGCGCGGTTTTACGCCGAGGAGGTCGTGTCGCGCCGCCTGCGTTTGATCGCATCGATCATCGAACGCGGGGTCGAATCAGGCGAGTTTCGACGCGTCGACCCGCTGGTGGCCGCGCGTATGCTCGCCGCTCCGTTCGTCATCCACGGACTTTGGTGCACGCACCGCGACTGCTTCTCGTCCGTCGCGGCGAAGTCCGATGACGAAGTCCTCGACGAACTGATGACCTTTTATCTCCACGCGATTCGCCCGCTGCCGGCCGACGCGGTGTCCGCATCAAACGTGATTCAGTCGACTCAATGAACGTGAATTCTCCCAAAGCGATTCGGATCGGCGCGGTGTTGTCGGTGATTGCCGCGCTCGTCGCCTTTGCCGTCCGCGCGTCCGAAGCACAGACACCGACGCCACCGCCGCCGCGAAAGCTTTCGCTCGGCGAAGCCGCGCGGCTCGCCGCATCGCAGGTCGCCACGGTGATGGCGGCCCGTTTGCGCGTCGACGAAGCCAAAGCGCGCGTCACGCAGGCGCGCGCCGACTTGCTTCCGCAGATCAGCGCCTTTCCCAATTGGTCGTCGGTCACGATCAACAGCGCGAGCTTCGGCATCCATTTCCCCACGCAGCCGGGCCAAGCGCCATTGTTCGATCCCAACGGGTCGATCATCGGGCCGATCAACCTCTTCGACTTCCGCGCCGGTTTGACCCAGACATTGTGGGACCCGGCGACCAAGGCGAAGGTGGCCGCCGCGCAATCCAACGTGACCGCCGCCGGCGGGGACGTGGCTTCGGCCGAGGAGCAGGCGGCCTCGGTGGCCGCGGTGACCTACGTGCGCGCGCAGCGTGCCGAGGCGGTCGTCGGCGCGCGCGCCGCGGATTCGGTGCTGGCGACGGAGCTCGTGTCGATCGCTCGCGACCAGCTGTCCGCGGGAGTCGGGGTCGCCCTCGACGTCACCCGCGCGCAGTCGCAGTTGGCGTCGTCGCGCGCGCAGCTCATCATCGCGCGCAACGATCGTGACCGTTCGCTCCTCGAGTTGCGGCGCGCGCTCAACATCGATCTCGATACGCCGCTCCAACTCACCGATTCGCTCGAGGTGCCGGAGTCGGAGTCCATCGAGAACGAGACGGCCGCGGCGGACGTGGCAATGAAAATGCGGCCCGATGTGCGGGCTCTGGATCTCCAGTACGCGGCGGCGCAGCAGCAGTACGAAGCCATTCGTGCCGGGCGTTTGCCGTCGGTGGGCTTCTTCGGGCGGGACGGCTACAACGGTCTCACGTTGAACCATTTGCTCAACACGTACTCCTACGGCGTCCAGTTCACCTGGCCGGCGTTCGAGGGCCATCGGCGGGAGGGACAAGAAGCGGAGCAGTCGGCGGTGATTCGCGAGATCGACGCGCACCGCCGCGACCTCCGCAAGCAGGTCGCCGCGGACGTGCGCGGCGCGCTGCTCGACCTGGGTTCGGCGCGCGAGGAGATCGATGCCGCGCGCGAGAACCAGCGTCTTGCTCAACAGGAAGTCGCGCAGGCGCGCGAGCGATTCCGCGCCGGCGTGGCTGGAAATGCCGACGTCGTGACGGCGTCGTTCACGTTGAACCAGGCGCGTACCACGCTGATCGACGCGCTGAACGCATACCAAAACGCACGAGTCTCGCTGGCTCGCGCGCAAGGCGTCGTTTCGCAAATTCGCTGACTACCATTCAAAGACTTCAGACCATGGCAACAGCAGTGAAGCAGGACCCCGCGCAGCAAAAGGCGAACGACGGCAGGCCGCCGGAGCTCGACGAGGCCGAGGAGTCCGCTGGCAGCCGCCGATGGATTCTTCTGGCGCTCGTCGGAGTGCTCCTCGCCGTCGGGCTCACATGGGGATACCGCCAGTGGAGCTATGGCCGCGTCCACGAGTCGACCGACGATGCCGCCATCGACGGACACCTCGTGCCGGTGCTGGCGAAAGTCAGCGGCTACGTCCAGGCCGTTCATGCGAGCGACAACGAGCATGTGAGAGAGGACTCGCTGCTCGTGCAGATCGATCCTGAGGAGTATCGCGTGAAGGTGTCGCAGGCCGAAGCGGATCTCGCGGCGGCGCGCGCGACGGCCGGCGGCACGAACACAGGCGGTCAGGCCCGCGCTGCGGTTCAACAGGCCACGGGGCAGCGTGCCTCGCTCGACGCGCAGATCCAAGCGGCGAAGGCGAACGAGACCAAAGCGAAACAAGACCTGGCGCGCATGGAGGATCTCGCCGCGAAGCAGGTCGTGTCGAAGATGCAACTCGACGCGGCACGCGCCGCGGCGCAAGCCGCGACCGCGAACGTCGAAGCGTTACAGCAACAGACGGCCGCCGCCGGAAGCTCGATCGAGGGCGCCGAAGCCGGCGTTCGTCTCGCCGACGCGCGCCTCAAGGCCGCGCAGGCGGCGCGCGACAACGCGGCGCTCCAGCTTTCTTACACGAGCGTGAAGGCGCCCGAATCGGGGATCGTCTCGCGAAAGCAGGTCGAGCCGGGCCAGCTCGTCGAAGCCGGCCAACCGTTGCTCACGCTCGTCGCCGACACCGGAGTCTTCGTCATCGCCAATCTCAAAGAGACGCAGCTCGCCGACGTCCACGTCGGCCTGCCGGCGGAGATTCAGGTGGATGCCTACGGCGGCGCTGTGGCCAAGGGCTGTGTCGCGAGCGTGAGCGCCGCGACCGGTTCCAAGTTCGCGCTGCTTCCCCCCGACAACGCGACGGGGAACTTCACCAAGGTCGTTCAGCGAATTCCCGTGAAGCTCCGCATTCTGGAAGGCGTGGGCGCGAATCGTCCGTTGCGCCCCGGCATGTCGGTGGACGTCCACATCGACACGAAAGCCGCGCCCGTGAAGTGCTGAGCCGTACGGCGCGTCAGATCGCGATCGAGTAGCCGCGACCTCGCGCCGCCACGGGCCAAGTAGTCTCCACGTCGTTGCCGCGCGCGCCGACGACCACGTCGTTCAAGTGCACGACCACGCACACGTGATTCGGCACGACGCGCACACGCTCGCCAACCGCGGGCCGCCAGGCGGTCTTCGACAAGTCGAGTATTCCGTGTTCCTCGGACATCGACGCGACCACGACCTCTGGTCGGTCGAATAGCGCGCCAAATCCTCCCGCGGCGTCCGTCCCGCGCATCGGCTCTCGGCCGAGTGCCTTACTGCCCGCGTCGACCACGGCCTGATTGGGCACCGCCGTGCTCACCACCGTCGCCAGCACCGTGAACGCGCAGTCGTCCCAGGCGCACGCGCCGATTTCCGCGGTGGTGCGATCGTTGTACACGTAGGTGCCCGGACGAAACTCGGTGACGCCGCGAACCTCGTGCGTGTTCCACAACGTCGGCGTCGACCCCCCGCTCACGACGTCCGGGCGGAGTCCCGCACGGTCGAACGCGTCGATGATGTCGCCGACCGACTTCGACAGCGACTCGAGCTTCGCCGACTGCGGCGATCCGACCGCCTCGCGGATGTGACCCGGGTAGAACGCGATTCCCTTGAACTCGAGCGGCGGTTCGGCGCGAACCGCGCGCGCGATCGCGATCGCATCGTCGACGACCGGCACGCCGACGCGGTGCATCCCGAGATCCAGCTCCACGTACACGCAAATCGCGCGATCGGCCGCGCGCGCCGCGTCAGCGATCATTTGCACGGATTCGATGGAATCCAGCGCGACGGTAACGCGCACGTCGTCGGGCAGGGCCGCGATGCGGCCCGCGCGCGCCGATCCCACCGGCGGGAACGCCACCAGCAGGTCGCGACACACCCCGCTCATTACTTCAGCTTCGAACGGCGTGGCGCAGGTGAGTCCGACCGCTCCACGCGTCAACTGCTCCATCGCGATGCGCGGCGACTTGTGCGTCTTGATGTGCGGGCGTAGCGACAGACCGTGCTGGGTTGCATATGCGGCCGCGCGGTCGAGATTTCGGCCGAGCCGGTCGAGGTCCACCACCGGCACCGGAGTTTCGAGTTCGGAGATTGGATGCATTGCGCGGCTCGGTTACGTCGGTCAATCAACGGAGAACGATGAATGATACAGCGCGAGCGACAGTGGCAGCCCGTCCGCCTCGGTGACGACGTCCCACCGCCGGCGGGAGCATACTCACCGGCGGCCCGCGCCGGCGGCTTCGTGTTCGTGTCGGGTCAGGTGCCGCGCGATCCGGTCACGGGCAAGCTCGTCGGCGACGACGTCGAAGGGCAAACCAAGCAGGTCGTGGCGAACGTGGAGCGAGCCCTGCGCGTGGCCGGCGCCGAGTTGAGCGACGTCGTCTCGGTCATCGTTTACCTCGCTGACATCGACGACTGGGGCCGCTTCAACGAAGCGTATAAGACCTTGATGCCTCAACCGTACCCGACGCGTACCGCCCTGGGCGCCAATCTCCGCGGGATTCTCGTGGAGATGAGCGCCGTCGCGTTCGTCGGCTCCCGGGGTTAACGCCGGCATTGGTGGGGCGTCTACCGGACGAGGGGCGCGTTTCGGCGCCCCTCCGTACCCGTTTCCGGTGGAGGTCCACCGTGCAGTCCGTCCGCTCCTTGATCATCGTTGGTTCACTTTTTCTGAGCGCGGTTGCCGTCGTTCCCGCGCAGCAGCCCACTCCATCCCCGGCGCCGGGCGCCCGTCCGCGGAAGATGGCGCGCGTCCATCGTGGCAGGCAGTTCGACAAGGCGCTGTTGCGCGGCGTGACGCTCAGCGACGCCGAAAAAACCAACCTCCAGGCCGTTCGCGCGAAGTACGCCACGCAGCGGCAGACTCTCCGCACACAACTCCGGACGGACGCGCAGAGTGCGCGCGCGGCCCGGCAGCGTGGCGACACGGCCGCTCTGCGTTCCATTCGCACCAACGTGCGCTCTCAGCGTCTGGCGCTCGCGCAGGCCGAACGCAACGACATTCGCGGCGGGCTCACACCGGCCAACCAGACCAAGTTCGACGCGAACCTCAAACGAGTCGAAGCGCGCGGCGCACGAAAACCATTTCGCGCTCAGCGGCTGTCAAAGCCATAGAGACGTTTCGGGGGGCAGCGGGGCGTCGTTCGAGTGAATCGAGTGCGGGCGCGTAGGTGGACGCGCCGCCTCGTTCGCGACGGCGTGGCTGGACCAGCGCTCGGAGGCCGTTCCTCCGAGCGCTGTCGTTTTTAGCCACGGCGTTTCGCCAAGGCTCCCTCGCGTTCCTCCACTGGACCGCCCGCGAACCCGCGGTCAAGTTCAAGGTCTTCTCCCCCCCCCCCCCGCCAACAGCCTCACATCGGAGTTACATCGATGGATGCGAAGACCTTCGTGAAGCACGCCGCGTCGCTCGTCTCGTTGACGTGCGCCGTGTCCGCCGTGTCCGCCGCGGCCGCTGCGCAGGCTCCGGCGTCTCCACCGGGCGCCAAACACGGATTCACTCCGGCCGACTGGTACAAGGTCACCGCGGTCAGCACGCCGGTTCTCTCACCCGACGGCGGCAAGGTCGCCTTCACGGTCACGACCGTGCGCGAAGCCGAGAATCGCCGCCACTCCGAGATCTGGGTCGTACCGACGTCGGGCGGCGATGCGGCTCGCTACACGTCGCCGGCGTTCGAGAGCAGCGCACCACGCTTTTCCGACGACGGCAAGACTCTCTACTTCACGTCGCAGCGTCCCGGCGGCCGCGGTACGACGTGGGCTCTCCGTATGGATCAGCCGGCGGGCGAAGCGTACCAACCGACCGGCGAGCCGCAGATCCGCGCCGGATCGTCGCCGTCGGACCTGAGCTTCACGATCACGACGACCGGCGCCGGTGGGGGCCGTGGAGGCGGACGCGGAGGTCGCGGCGGCGGGCGCGGCGGCGCGGCGACCGATTCGTCGGGCGCCGACTCGGCGTCGGCGAACGATCCGTACAGCCGAATGCCGGCGATCTCGCGTCCGCCGTACAACGCCATCACGCACCCGGAAAATCCCGCGCGCTACGATGGCCGTCACGTCGTCGACATGGTCTACAAGGCAAATGGCCAGCCGCAATTCATCGCCGGTCCTCGCGCCGCTCCGGTGCGCGACACCGCACGCGCCGTACAGATCTACCTCGAGCGTCAGGGATCGCCGCGCGTCCAACTGACGAAGACCAACTATTCGCACCGCGACGCGGTCGTGTCGCCGGACGGCAAGTGGATCGCCTTCCTCGCCGACGCGAAGCTGCGTTCCGATTCGGCCGTTCGCGCGGAGACCGATTCCATCGCGAAACTGGCGCCCGATCGAAAGCGCGACGAAGCGCCGCGCAACGACAGCGAGATTTTCGTCCTTCCCGTCGACGCCTGCGAGCACCAGACCGCTGAGTGCGCGCCGCGCAAGCTGGAATACGCGGGGAACGAGACTCAAATCGTCTGGTCGCCCGACAGCAAGCGCATCGCGTTCGTCGGACAGCCGAGCCGCTACAAGAATCAGCGTCTGTTCGTCGTGAACGCCGACGGCGGCAAAGCGCAGGACATCCTCGGCTCATGGGAATACGAGCCCGGACAGATCCGGTGGCTCCAGAACGGCCAGATCTCGATGCTCACGCCGACCGGTGGAAGCATCGGCGTCTACACGATCGACCCTGCCTCACACAAGATCACGACGGTGCTCGGCGGACGCCGACAGGTGAGCGCGCTCTCGTACGACAAGCCGCAACAGCACGTCGTGTACGTCTCGACCGATCTCACGCATCCGACGGAGTTGTACATCGCGAACGCCGACGGCACGAACGAGCGGCGGATCACGTCGTTCAACGACAAGGTCAACGCGGAAGTCGTGTGGTCCGACGCCGAACGGTCTCTCGTGAAATCCGTCGGCGGGCTGGAGATCGAGTCGTGGCTCATGAAGCCGTTCGGCTACGACCCGTCGAAGAAGTATCCGCTCGTGCTGTACATCCACGGCGGCCCGCACTCGGCATACGGCGAAAGCTGGTTCGACGAATTTCAGAGTCTGGCGGGCGCGGGATTCTTCGTGCTGTTCACGAACCCGCGCGGCTCGAGCGGCACCAACAGCGAGTTCACGTACGCGAGCCGCGGCGACTGGGGCGGCAAGGATTACGAGGATCTCATGAAGGCGGTCGACGCGGTCGCCAAGCGTCCCGACGTCGACTCGACGCGCATGGGCGTGACCGGCGGCTCGTACGGCGGTTTCATGACGGCCTGGGTGACGACGAAGACGAACCGCTTCAAGGCCGCCGAGACGGACCGCATGATCAGCGAGTGGACGTTCTGGTACGGCGCGTCCGACGCGCAGGGACTCACCGAGAACGAGTTCTTCGGCCACCCGTGGGACAATCAAATTATGTACGACACGCTCTCGCCCATCCGACACGTGAAGAACGTCAAGACGCCGACGCTCCTCGTGCAGAGCGAAGAGGACTATCGCACGCCGATCGGCAACGCGGAGCTCTGGTTCATGGCACTCAAGAAGCAGAACGTGCCGGCGGAATTCGTGCGCTATCCGCGCTCGAACCACGATTTGTCGCGCACCGGCGAGCCCTGGCTGCTCGTGGATCGTCTGAGTCGTCTGCGCCAGTGGTTCACGTACTGGCTGATGGAGAAGCCCGGCGGAGCGGTGCAGGCGGGGCGAAGCCGGTAGACCGGTAGACCGGGAGGCCGGTGGGCCGGTGGGCCGGTGGGCCGGTGGGCCGGTAGACCGATAGACCGGTAAAACAAACAGCGGGAGAGGCAGATGGATGCCCTCTCCCGCTGTTTGTTTGCTCTCGCTCTTGCCTACCGGCCGATCGGCGTCTCGGCCACCGGCTACCGGCCACCGGCTACCGGCCACCGGCTACCACCCCGGCACCAGCTGGAATCCCCACACCCAGTTCTTCTGCGGCCGCTGGAACGGATGCGCGAGGTAGGCTTCCATGATCGCGTAGCCCATCAGGTTGAACCTGAACGACACGCCGGTGCTGAACACGGGAATGCGATCCGCGCACGGATAGAGCGTTCCTGACGACGTCGGCGACAGCGCGCTGGTCGTGATGCTGGTCGCGCAACTCGGAACCGTATTCGCCGATGTCGCGAGACGGAAATCCGGATTCTGCGCATTCGTGTACGCGACGCCCGCGTCGAAGAACGGAGAGACTTCGGTCGGCAGGAACGGGAAGTTCAAGAGCCCGAAGCCTTCCACGCCGAAGAGCGGAATGCGGAACTCGGCGTTCGCGACGGCGACCTTGCTTCCCAGCAGGCGGTCGAACACCGGGCAGCCCGCGGCGCCGGTCTGGGGCGACGCGTTGTTCACGACGCATTCGCTTGGCGAGAAGGAGTTGTAGCCGTAGCCGCGGACGAGGTTCTCGTCTCCAAGGTAGATGGGCCACGTGGTCGTCGGATCCTCGGCGCCGCTTCCATAGCGCCCGATCGACATACCTCGCACGGCGAATGTGAATGGCCGCGCGAAGAAGTATCGTCGCAGGTCCACTAAGCCGGATTGGTACGTCACCGAACCCGTCGTGAGCGTGTATTGAATCCGCGACCTCGATCCCTCGACCGGAGAAGTGAACGCGGCGAATGAATTGTCCGACACCAACGCAACCGACGGCTCGATGAACAACTTCGGGGTATATCCCGTGTTGAAGCTGGACTGGGTTTCGTCCACGACGTTGCCGACTCCGTCGAAGATCGTGCGGAAGATCTGGCTGTCGAACGCGAGGTGCGTGACGTTCCCCGACAGCTCGAGCCGCCTCGTCTGCGAGAACGGATACTGCGCGAAAAGGTTTGCCTGGTCGATGTAGATCCGTTGGATCAATTGGTCGACGCTGAATCCGCCCGGTCCGCCTTCAGACGCCGTGTCGACGAAGGCCGCCGTGATCGGGTAGGGGACGTGCTCGAGTCCAACGCCCCAGTTCCACCTGTTCTTGAGATTGTAGTACTGAATCGCTCCCCCGATGTCCTTCACGGTTCCATTGGCTTGAATCGCCGTGAAGATCTGACGGTCGCTCAACTGGTCGCCGAACAGCATCGACACGCCGCCGACGATGCCGGGGCCAAACGGACCGCCGGCGACCGCGCCGACACTCGGCTGGCCGATGGCGTCGAGGGAGAATGACGAGTGATAGTTCGTGATCTCGAAGTCGTTGCCTGTCGGCAGGCCCGACGTCGCGTCCGCGAGGTAGCCCATCACGAGGCTGCGCGTGATCTGCGGCGGCGGGAGCTGCGCGCCCTCGGCCACCGTGGCCGGGGTCACCGGCGTGCCCTGCGCATCCTGCAGCGACATCGAACGGATCTCGTGCCCCTGATCATAGAACGTGTTGAACAGGAGCGTTCCCGTCTTGCGTGACATCGAGATTGCCGGCGACATCGTCGTGATTCCGCTGACGCCCGTCGCGACGTGCGTGACGCGGAACACCTGCGCCGTCGCGAGGTCCAGCCGGTAGATGTCGGCGAAGCCGTCCTGGTCCGAGACGAAGAACAGATCCTTGCCGTCGGGCGAGAACTGCGGGTTGATGTGCTTTCCGCGCGCGAACGGCGAGAAGACGCTGATCCGGCCCGTCGCGAGATCGTAGGTCGCGAGCTGGAGCGGCGAGAATTTGAGCTCGTTGAAGTCGGTCTGCGGCCCACGATCGGTGGCGAACGCGATCGTCTTGCCGTCGGGCGACCACGTCGGCTGGATGTCCGCGTAGCGGTCGTTGGTGAGCTGCTTGATGGTGCCCTTGTCGAGGTCGAGCAGATAGAGATCGCTGATCCCGCCCGCCTGTCCGGAGAACGCGAGCGTCCTGCCGTCCGGCGACCACGAGACCGAGCTCACCGCGCCGATGCCCGGCAGCTTGATGCGCCGCTCGACGTTCGTCGACTTCGTGTCGAGAATGGCGATCTGCTGGTCGCCGTCGGCGTAGACGATGAACGCGAACTTGCTGTTGTCCGGCGACCAGTCGCCGGCCGAGTTCACGAAGCTGATGGCGTCGAAGTGCGGATCGCTTTGCTGGCCGCCGAGCTTCTTGATGATCTTGCCGGTCTGTGCGTCGCCCATGTAGAGGTCGATCGTGAACAGATTCCGGCTCGAGAAGAAGGCGAACAGCTTGCCGTCGGGGCTGATCGTCGGCGCGAGGTTGTAGTCGCCGCTGCGCTGGAGTCCGATCAGTTTCGTCGCGGCGCTGTCCGGATGCGTCCGCCCGGCGATCTGCGGGAGGAACATCGCTCGATTCGCCGCGGCCCAGTCCTTCGATAGCGAGTCCTGGCCTTCTCCGAGCACTCGCACCAGGGCGGCGTCCCAGCCGACGCGAAGCGCGGTGCGATACACCTCGACGATCGCGCGGTCGCCCCAACGTCCGCCGACGTAGGCCCACAACGCCTGACCGTAGCGATACGGGAAGAAGCGCGGATCCGTCGTCAGCTGCTTGATGGTCGGGAACTTGTTGCGCATCACCGCGTCGCGCATCCACATCGCCGTCAGCGGGTCCTCGCGGCCGAGCGAGAAGTACTCGGCCATTCCTTCGATCAGCCAGAGGGGCAGTGCGTCGAGGCGCATCAGCCCGCCGCCCGGAGTTCCCTCCGCGATGTTGTATTGGAAGACGTGCACCAGCTCGTGGCCGAGCACGTGGTCATTGTCCGCGTAGATGCCGTCGAACGGCATGATGACGCGCGTCCGGTTCGACTCGGTGACGCCGCCCGTGCCTTCTTCGATTTGCTCGCTGACGACGTTGGTCTGCTCGAAGTCCGGCTGGTCTGCGTAGAAGATCAGCGACTTGCGGTCGAATGCGTGGCGGAAGGTGTCGGAGTGTCGGGAGTACCAGCGCTCGGCCATCCGCGCCGCGTCCCGGACGATCGTCGATTCCGGCGGGTAGAAAAAGTTGTCGAAGTGATCCGACTTGACGATGCGCCAGTTGAAGGATTCGTACTGAACCTTGTTTCGTCCGAAGTAGTCCTGGGCCCCCGCCTGGGCCGCCACGGAGGCGAGCAACAATGCCGGCGCGACGACAGCCGACAAGGCCCGTCTTCCGCTTCCCACCGCCAAACGCAGTCGAACCATTGTAAGTCCCGCGGGCTGAGCCGCAGAAAGAGGTCGTCCCCAGCGACGGGCGACCAGTTGTCCCGAGATCACGACCTCGGGTCCTGCCACGGAGAAAGGACTACGCTACCCTGTCCGCGAGTCAAGATGCCGATGGGTTCGTTCGGTGCGGTGCTGGCCCGAGTCGTCCGAACAAAACCTATTACCGGCCACGACGTTCCCCTGAGCCAAATGACACCTCAATAGAGCATTCCCCCTGCCAGAAAAGCCGGCGCGGCGGGCTCGGTGGGGAGCGTTTGACGAACCGACTACCCGACACAAACGGCCAGAAAAAGGGGGCGGCGCGAGCCGCCCCCTTTTTCTGCCGATTCAAACGAGGAATCAGGCGTTTCGGTCGATGCAACCGCTGAAGTTCGGGTTCCCCGTGTGCTCGTCGGTGACGACGGGGAGCTGCAGATCTTTTCCAAACACGCCGCCCTTGAAGTGCGGGCCGATCGGGTAGCCGCCGGCGTCGGAACCATCCGCCTTGCGCCCGTAGTCGCGGATTAAGCGACGCAGATCACCAAGTCGGTACCCGCGGCCGAACTCCCAGAAGGCCTTCTCGCGGAAGAGCAGGTTGACGCGACCCACATCCGTCCCCGGATCAGTCAGCGCGGGCATCACGGGCGACGACCAGCCCGGATGCGTGCCGGTCGCCGTCGGGCTGGGTGCGGTAATGAGCTGCGACGATCCGCGCAGCGCGTTGAGGATCGTCAACATCCCGGCCGGGTTTCCCGCCTGCAGGGCCGCCTCGGCTTCGATCAAGCGTGCGTCGAGACCCGAGACGAGAGCGACGGCGGTCGTCTGGCCCCACAGACTGTCGACCTGAATCACGTACGTATTTCCGTCCTGCGACTTCACGCTGTCCTTGCCGTTGCTGGCGATCTTGTAATGCGCCGGCACGCGCGGGTCGTGCGCTGAAAGGAACGGAATGGCGTTCAGCACGGTGATCGACCGGTTGTTCCCCTGGACGCTGTCGCTGATGGTGTACCGGTTCTGGCTCGCCGGCTGATCCCACAGCGTGTTGTTGCCGCCGGTGAGCGACGCCGTGACGTCGTAGCGGTACGACGTCGCGATGCCGCTCACGAGCGTGGCTGCGGCCGGGGCGTTGCTCAGCCCCATCCCGAGGAGGGCCCGCGCCTTGGCGATGCGCGCGGCGCGGTTCACGGCCAGACTCGCGTTGTCCGTGCCTGAACTCATCTGCATCGCCGTATCGAACGATGCCGATGCCGCGGCAAAGACATCCTTGACCGGCAGCGGCTTCCCGAACACGGCCTGGTCGCCGGCGCCGTCGCTGAGCGGAATGCCGTTGCAGAAGTCCGACGCCAACTGCAGCTGTGCAAAACCGCGCGCGAAATACATCTCCCCGACGTCGGCGGTGGGTGTCGGTTTGTACTTCTGAAGCAGAACGACCGCTTGGTTGGCGTCGGTGATCACGCGATACAGCGCGCGCAGCTCCGTGGTGATCGTGGCGTTGTTGAGCTGGATCGATCGCTGGTCGGTCTCGTCGTTCTGCACGAACGTGGAGCTGGTCGCCCACTCGTCGACGAGCAGTCCGCCGAAGAGCCAGGTGCTCTCGCCGTCGGCCGTCGCGCTTCGCAGCCGGGCAAGCGCGCCGTTGCGCACCGCGGTGGCTCCAGCCGCCGACTGCACCGACCCGGGATCGATGATCGTCGGGTTCACGGCCTCGAGGAGATTGTCCTTGACCGTGTTGCACGCCGCGAGGACCGCGGCGGTGGCCAGAACGAGCGTCGTGGTGACCGCCGGGCCACGCTTTGATAGGATTCTCATATCAGTGTGGTCTCGAGGTCAGAAGATGAGGTTGAGTCGGAACTGGAAAATCGTCGGCTGGGCGAACGTCTGGAATTCGCTCGGCGAATCGCCCCCGCCGGTCGCCGTGAAGTCGCTCTCCGGATCCGTCCCGCGGTATTTCGTCCACAAATGGAGGTTGCGAGCCGAGAACACGACGCTGCTGCCGTCGCGGGCGCGCGTCTTCGCGAGCAGCGCGTGCGGCAGTGTCCACGTGGCCGTCGCCTCGCGCCATTTCACGAAGGCGCCGGGCTGGTAGTAGCCGTCGAGCGATTTGAGCGGACTGTAAATCGCCGCCACGACCATGGCCTGATCCTGGAACGACGCGTTCGGGTTGAACAGGCCGCTGCAGTTCGGACGCGTGCAGCGGATGCGCTCCGTCTGGTTGTAATACGTGTTGCCGCCCCGCCAATCGAACAGGTTCGTGATGCGGAGCCGGCGGTTGAACAGATCGATGCCCGACGTCAACGTCGTCAGGTACCGAGGCTCGGCGTAGCCGCGGAAGATTCCCGGGCCGATGAAGATCCTCTTGCCCGTGACCGGATCGATTCCGCCGAAGAGCGAATCTGCTTCGACGTTCACCTCATCGACCGTCAGGATGCCGTCGTGGTTCTTGTCGTTCCAGCCGATGATCGGCTGCGCCCAGATGCCGCGGATGGGATAGCCCGCCACGATCCAGTTGGTGACGCCGATCTGCGGCGGCGTCGGACCGAGGCTGACGACCTTGTTCGCGTTGAGCGACGTGCCGATGTGGAAATCGATCCCGAGATTCCGACGATCGATCAGCTGCCCGCCGAGCGTCGCTTCCCAGCCGGCGTTCTTCACCGAGCCGAGGTTGGCGCGCTGGCTCGTCGCGCCGGAGCCGAGCGACGGCGCGATGATCGCGCTGATCAGCGCGTCCTTCGTCAATTTCGAGTAGTACGTCACGTCGAACTGCACCCGGTTGCCGAACAGGCGCGAATCGAAACCGGTCTCCCACTCGGTCGACCGCTCGGGACGCAGGCTGTCGTTGCCGATCTGGCTGAACGTCTCCGTCGGAGCGTCGGTCAACTTGATGCTCGCCGAGCCGGCGCTGAACGTGCGGAGCGCGTCGTTGGGACCGGGCTGCACGCCTGAGGCGCCGCGCGCGAGACGCAGATGCAGGCTGTTGACGTGGCTGAAGATGTTGCTGTGCGGGAAGAAATCCTCGTCGGAGATCTGCCACGACACGCTGAACTTCGGATAGAAGACGCGCTGGAATTTCGTGCCGAACGCGCTGTTCTGGTCGGAGCGGACGGCGCCCGTGAGGAAGAGGCGGTCGCGGATCGCGCCGGATTCCTCGATGAACGTGCCCCACGTCTTCTGAATCGTGAAGCCTTCACTGCTGCCCGGCGTGGAGCCCTGTCCCGCCGTGGTGGCGCCCGGCGGCAGGGTGGTGCCGTCGGCCTCGTTCTGGTCAAGACGCGAGTTGTTGTACTGCGTGCCGATCGTCGTCTTGAGCGCCAACCAATGGAACCGGGACGGGTTGTAATTCGCCGTCGCGCCGAGATCGGCGGACAGGTTCGTGATGTTCGTGCGTCCGTTGCCGGCGAATCCGTCGCGGTACGTCGCGGTGAGCGGCCAACCTTCGCCGTTCATGTGCAAGCGCGTGTCGACGCGGTCCGTGAAGTCCGAGCCGAAATTCGCGCGCGTCTGCAGCCAGCTGGTCGGACGCCAGTTGAGGTTCGCGGCGCCGATCATTCGATTCACGTTCTGCTGCAGCTGCTCCTGCCAGATGAGGCCCGGCGTGCCGGCGCGATAGCCGACGAGCGAATCGGCCAGGCCGCTCACGAGGCCGTTGTTGCGGTAGCCAGGGCCGCCGAAGGCCTGCGAGCCGATGCCGACCGTGTTGTTCGATTCGTTGCTCGTCAGCGCGGCGACGGTGTTGTAGCCGAAGCTCACGTCGGCGTCGAATTGCGGGGTGACCGCCGCGCTGATGTTCGCGCGGAAGCTGTTCAACAGACGGGAATTGGGTCGCATCTGCCACGAGTGAAGCGCGACGCCGAGCGAGTCGAAACGATGCTTCTCGTAGGGATCCAGCTGGAACACGCCGGTCTCGTCGTCGCGGCCGCCCGACAGGAAGTAGCGAATCACGTCGGTCCCGCCGGATACCTGCACGCCCTCGGCATTGCGATAGCCGTAGCCGAGCGGCGTGACGGTCGGATCGAGAATCGGGCTGTACTTGCGAAGGCTGTCGTAACCGTGGGTTCCGTCGCTCTTCACGCAGGTGCCGAGGGAAACCATCACGAGCGTGCATTGACCCGACAAGATGAGCTTCGCCTTCGTCGTCGGATTCATGCCGGCCAACGTGTAGTTGTAGTCGTAGTGGTTGCGGTCGTCGAGCATGCCGCCTTCGGCGTACGCGTTCCACTTGGGCGCTCCGCCACGGCCCTTCTTGGTCGTGATCATGATGACGCCGTTCGCCGCGTCCGTCCCGTACAGCGTCGCCGCCGACGGACCCTTCACGATCTCGATGTTCTCGATGTCTTCCGGGCTGATGTCGCCCAGCCGGCTGAAGTCGTTGCCGCCGTTGCCGAACGTCGTCGAGCCGTTGTTGCTGCTCATGCGGATGCCGTCGACGATGAAGATCGGCTCGTTCGACAGGCTCACGCTGCTGATGCCGCGCACGCGAATGCGCTGTCCCGATCCGGTCTGCGTGCCCTGTTGCACGAAAACGCCCGGGGCGCGGGCATTGAGCACGTCGGCGACGGTTCGGACCGGCGCCACTTCCGTGAGCTTGGAGATCGAGATGTTGTCGACCGCGTTGCCCACTTCCGCGCGGCGCTGTTCACCCGTCGCCGTGGTCACGACTTCGTCGAGTTGCACGATGCTGGTCGTCATCGCGAAGTCGAGCGTCGCCGTCTGCCCTTCGAGCACGCGCACGGACTTCTTCTGCTCTTGGTAGCCGACGTGCAGGACGCGCAGCTCGGCCGTGCCCTCGGGCACTTTAGTGATCTTGTATTTGCCGTCCGGGCCGGTCGTGGCGAACAGGCTCGTGCCGACCACGATCACGCGAGACTCGGGCAGCGGGATGCCGCCCGTCGAGGCGGTGACCGTTCCCGAAATGGAGCCCTGTGCGCTCGCGAGAGCGGGTGCCAAGAGCAGGAGTGGAACTGCGCTGGCCAACACGAACTGTCGTGACCTCGTCAATCTCATTGGAAGTGCCTCCCTGAACGGTGCCCAGCGGTGGGGACTACGACATGCGTGGCGCACATGGGCGCGGCGCACGACGACAGCGGCGGCGCCGAAACGGCGCCGCATGAGACACAGGTGGGGATGACGGGTGCGCGCGCGTATGAGCGCGCGCCGACGCGGGGGCGTGTCGGACCGCAGCGTGCAATACGTCGGTGGCAGGGGTGGGCCTGCGCCGCATCGTGCCTCCCCGGAGGTGGCCGGGTGTGGGACGGTTGCTTCACCAACTTGCGTGTGCCGCCTGTTCTCGGCGCGCCGCGCATGCGCGCGCGCCGAGACGACTGACTAACCGCCCGACATTATCCGGCGGTCACGTCGAATTGGTAAGAGGTCAGTCAGCGTCTGAGTGTCGCTCGCGCTTCAACTCTCCGCGACGCTTCTTCTGAGTGAGGCGTCGCTCGTTCGCGGCCTTCGGCCGTTTCGTTGGGCGACGACGCTTTGGGACGTGCAGCGCGTGACGCACCAACGCGGCAAGTCGCTCTTCGGCGGCTTGCTTGTTCTGCTGTTGGCTTCGTCGCGTGCCCGCGACCACGCGAATGCTGCCGGTCGAATCCAATCGAGACGCCAATCGAGTGCGTAGCCGAGCCCGCTGCTCTTCGGAGAGAACGCGCGACTGTTCGAGATTCCAAAGAAGCTCGATGCGGGTCGACGTCGTGTTCACATGCTGGCCACCCGGCCCGCTGGACCGGGATGCCCGGTACTCGAGTTCCGACCTGGGGACCGAAACGCCCGGAGCGATGTTCAAGAACCTCGAATCAGCCATAAGTCAGATGCCCTTGAAGGTCTGTTGAAGCCGCAGATGGAGCTTGGCTGGGACAGGTCCGTGAAAGCTTGGAGCCGTAAGTCGGCGAGTTGAAGCCGCAGACGGAGAGGTTGGGGTTGCGAGTCGTCGCCGGGAGCGGGTCGAGTTCAGAGGGCGGCGCCGGCATTCGTCGCCGGCGTGTCAACCCGAATGGATTCCCCGATGACGCCTGAAACGTGCCGCCGGGGGAATCGTCTCCTTGCCGGTAAGGGCGTGTGGCGGATTGCAACGGTGTGGGCGGCCGCCTCTCTCTCGCAGTTTGCGACCTCCCCCCCAACTCCGTGCGACTCACTCCCCGATCGTCCGATCCCGCACTCAAGGCGATCCTCGACCCGCGGCGGCTCCTCCGCTGGGTCCTCATCGGGCGGCTCTGTCTCGCGACCGCGATCTTCATCGCCGCGGTCACCAACTGGACGTCGGTAGACCGGAGCAAGACGCTCGTCGCGTCGCTGGCCTTCGCGATTTCGGCCATCGTCACCGTGGGTTCGGCCGGCTATGCGGAAATATATCGGAAGCGGTTCGGGCAGGCCTTCTTATATATGCAGGCGATATTCGACCTGCTGCTCGTCACGGCGGTCGTCCACCTGACCAACGGCACGGCCTCGCCGTTCGCCGCCCTCTACATCCTCGTCATCGCCACGGCGTCGCTGCTCGTTCCGGTGAGCGGCGGACTGATCATCGCGGCCCTCGGGATCGCGTTCTACTTCACCGACGTCGTCCTGATCCTGGATTCGCCGCTGAGCGACCCCGGCGTATGGCTCCAGCTCGCGGTCATCGCGCTGGTGACGCTTGGGATCCGGTATTTGAGCGCACGGCTCCGCGAAAGCGGTGAAGGGAAAGCGATGCTCGTCGCGGCGCTCGAGCAGACGCGGCTCCAAGCCGACGACATCCTCCGAAACATCCGCAGCGGCGTCATCACGGTGAACGCCGAAGGGCGGCTGCTGTTCGCCAACCCGACCGCCGAGCAACTGCTCGACGTCCCCCTCATCTCGAAACTCGGCCAGCCCGTCGTCGAATCGATCGAGAAGGCTTCCCCGGAATTGGCGACGGCAATCCAGCTCGCCGCGGAAACGAAGACGCGCACCACGCGCGGTGAAGGCGTCGTGACCACTGGATCCCGGCGCTTTCCCATCGGCGTCACGACCACGTACACGGAGCACGATCCCGAAGGCGGTCGACGAACGGCGACGGCGATTTTCCAGGACCTCTCCGACCAAAAGCGCATGGACGCTCTCCGCCTGCGCGCGGAGCGTCTCGAGGGCATCGCCGAGTTGAGCGCGTCGCTGGCGCACGAGATCAAGAATCCGCTCGCGTCGATCCGCAGCGCGGTGGAACAGATCGGGCGGATGCCCGCGGTCAACGAAGATCAGAAGACGCTCAGCAGCCTGGTCATGAAGGAGTCGGATCGTCTGTCGAGGCTCCTCTCGGAGTTTCTCGACTTCGCGCGCGTGCGCGTCGCCAAGACGAAGCCGATCGATCTCGCCGCGGTCGCGCGCGGCGCGGCGCGCCTCGCCGACACGCACCCCGACCGCGACACCAGCGTGCGGGTCACGTTCGAGGAGCCGGCCGCGGGCCGCATTTCGCTCGACGGTGACGAGGATCTTCTCCACCGGGCCGTTTTCAATCTGGCGCTCAACGCCGTGCAGGCGGCGCCCGCCAACACCGAAGTGCGCATCGAGGTCGCGCGCGGGCCGCTCGATCCGATTCCCGCCGGCATTCGGTTCGACTCCGAGCCGGTGTCGCTGCGCGTGACGGACGCAGGGCCGGGAATTCCGCCCGATGTCCGAGATAAAATGTTCGACCCGTTTTTCACTACGAAATCGAACGGCACGGGGCTCGGTCTCGCCGTCGTGCATCGCGCTATCGAGGCGCACCGCGGTCTCGTTCTCGTGGACAGCAATGCCCACGGCACGCGGTTCACCGTGATCCTTCCAAGCTCTCAGAACGGCCGCGGCTCGCACGATACGCCGCTCAACACAAGGAGTGTTTCGTGATCGACACGCCAAACCGGCCCACGGTCCTCGTCGTCGACGACGAGACGGGTATCCTGGATTCCCTCAACATTCTGCTGCGCAACGAAGGATTCGCGCCGTACACCGCGCACGGCGGAAAGGCGGGGCTCGATCGCATCGACGAGTTGGGGCCCGACATCGTCCTCACGGACATCCGCATGCCGAACATCGGCGGCGTCGAGATCCTCGCCGCGGCGCGTCAGTCGGACCCGGACACGCCTGTCATCCTCATGACGGCGCAAGCCACCTTGCAGTCGGCCATGCAAGCCGTGAACGAAGGCGCGTTCTACTACATCCAGAAGCCGTTCCGCAACGACGAGCTGGTCGCGATTCTGCGGCGAGCCGCCGAGCACCGAAAGCTCCGCGTCGAGAACAAGTCGCTCAAGCAGGCGATTCGCCGGGCCGAGCGAGGCGGCGACTCGCGCCCGGTCGGCACGAGCAAGCCGTGGCTCGAGGTGCTGCACCTCGTGGAAACCGTCGCGCCAACCGATTCGACGGTTCTCATTCAGGGAGAATCGGGAACCGGTAAGGAGGTCATCGCGCGCTACATCCACGACCTCTCCACGCGAACCGACGGTCCCTTCCTGTCGATCAACTGCGGCGCGCTTCCCGAGAGCCTGCTCGAGAGCGAATTGTTCGGTCATACGAAGGGATCGTTCACCGGCGCCATTCGCGACAAGATCGGTCTCTTCGGCGCGGCGACGAAAGGCACGTTCTTCCTCGACGAAATCGGCGAGACCACGCCGGCGACGCAGGTCAAGCTCCTGCGCGCGCTGCAGCATCGCGAGGTCATTCCGGTCGGCGCCACCGAGGCGGTGCCCGTCGACGCGCGCGTCGTCGCGGCGACGAATCGCGACCTCGACGAACAGATTCGCGCCGGACACTTCCGCAGCGACCTGTATTACCGGTTGAACGTCATCGCGCTGCATCTGCCGCCGCTGCGTCAGCGCGCGGAAGACATTCCGGTGTTGGCCGATCACTTCCTGCACCGCATCGCCGCCATGCGGAACTCCGAGCCGAAACGTCTGAACGACGCGGCGCGCGACGCACTGATGGTCTACAACTGGCCCGGCAACGTCCGCGAGCTCGAGAACGCCCTCGAGCGCGCCGTGATTCTGACCGAGGGGCCGGAGATCTCCATCGGCGCGCTGCCCGAGCGAGTCACGCAGCGGAGCGCCGAGCCGCTCGTGTCGTCGAAAACCCCCGAGAATCCGACACTCGAGGCGATCGAACGCGCCTACATCATGTGGGTGTTGCAGAGCGAGGCCGGCAACAAGTCGCGCGCCGCCGAGGTGCTCGGTATCGACCCGTCCACGTTGTACCGCAAGCTCTCGCGCTACGAGGTCGAGGCGTGAGCGATTTGCCGGCAGGTGGAGGGCCGAAGTCCAGGATGCGACAGCGCACGCCGCTCGATCCAGACGCGGTCACCTTGTCGGTGCTCGTTCCCGTGTACAACGAGCGCGACACGATCGACCTCATTTTGGATCAGGTGAACGCGACACCGATGCGCAAGGAGATCATCTGCGTCAACGACCGTTCAACGGACGGCACGGAGGATATCCTCGACCGCCTGTTGGCGCAGGGTCGTATCGACCGTCTGATTCATCAGCCGGAAAACCGTGGCAAGGGCGCGGCCATTCGCGAGGCGCTCTCGGCGAGCACGGGTGAGATCGTCATCGTGCAGGACGCGGATCTCGAGTACGACCCAGCCGACTGGCCCACGCTCCTCGATCCAATCATCGACGGCCGCGCCGACGCCTGTTTCGGCTCACGCTTCCTCGGCGGGCCGCACCGCGTGCTGTATTACTGGCACTCGGTCGGCAATCGCTGGCTCACGACGTACAGCAACATGCTGACGAATCTGAACCTCACCGACATGGAGACCTGCTACAAGGCGATGCGCGGCGACCTCGCGCGCTCGATCGCCCCGCAGCTCCGCGCGAACCGGTTCGGCTTCGAGCCCGAGATCACGGCGCGCCTCGCCCGCGCCGACGCGCGAATCTTCGAAGTGCCGATCAGCTACTCGGGCCGCACGTACGCCGAAGGCAAGAAGATCGGATGGAAGGACGGCATCGCCGCCTTCTGGCACATCACCAAGTTCAATCTCCTCTCATGAGAGGACTCGTTCGCCGCGCCGCGGCGCCGTCCGTCGCGCTGCTCGCGATCGCGTCGTCGGCGATCGGAATCTTCAACGGGTTCACCTACGACGACGTGTACGTCGTCGAGCAGAATCCGCTGATGAAGTATTTGCACGGCTGGTGGCACGTGTTCCGTCTGTCGTATTGGCCCAAGTCCGCGGGCGGCGACGGTTATCGTCCGCTCACGATTCTGGCCTTTCGCCTCGAGGCGGCGGTCGGACATCTGAATCCGATGGTCTTTCACGCGACGAACATCGCGCTGTACGCGCTCGCCGCGTGGCTCGTGTTCTCGATCGCTCGACGCCTGCTCCCGCTTTGGGCCGCGTGGCTCTGCGCGGCGCTCTTCGCCGTCCACCCGGTGCACGTCGAGGCCGTCGCCAACGTCGTCGGCCAGTCGGAGCTCTGGGTCGCGGTCGCGATTCTCGGCGCCACGGTGCTCTACGTGCGCGATCGCATGCAAGGGCCGCTGCGAACGTCGACCGCGCTCTGGATCCTCGCGCTGTACGGCGTCGCGTGCTTCGCCAAGGAGCACGGGATCGTGCTGCCTGCGATCCTCGTCGCCGCGGAGCTCACCATCGTTCCCGACTCGTCGATTTTGCTCGATCGCGCGCGGCGGATGCGGCCATTCTATCTCGGCATGGCCGCCGTCGCTCTCGGGTTCCTCGCCGCGCGCGGGATCGTTCTCGCCGACCACTCGCTGGGCGGCTTCGCACCCTTCACGCCGTTTTCCGTCCTTCACATCACGCCGACGCAACGCGTCCTGACCGCCGTGGGCGTGGTTCCTGAATGGTTGCGACTCTTCTTCTGGCCCGCTCGCCTCTCGGCGGACTACGGCCCGCCCGACGTCGACATCGCGCAGGGGCCGAGCCTCGTCCAGCTGCCGGGCCTTCTCCTCTTGATCGCAATCATTGCCGCCGCGCTTCTGCTGCGGCGACGCCAGCCCGTGATGTCGTTCGGCATCGCGTTCGTCTGCCTCGCGCTTCTGCCGTCGAGCAATTTCCTGTTGCCGGCGGGAATCGTCGTCGCCGAGCGTACGATGTTCCTCGCGAGCGCCGGAGCGATGTTCTTCGTCGGCGCGCTCGCGGTAGCGGCGCGAGAGCAGTTGTCGGCGTCGGAGTCGCGCGAGCGCGTGTGGACGTTCGCCGCGCCCGTGACCTGCGCGGCTCTTCTCGCGCTCGGCGGAAAACGAAGTTGGAGCCGCACGCGCGTTTGGCACGACAACGAAACGCTCTTCCGTCAGTCGGTCGTCGATTCGCCGCGTTCGTACCGCGCGTATTTCCTGCTCGGCACATGGGACGTGCATCACGAACGGAAACGACTCGGTGAATCGGAGCTCAGGCAAGGGATGCGTTTGTTCCCGTACGATCCGTACATGGCGTTCAATCTGGCGGAGGCCTACCGCGAAAACGGCATGTGCGCTGCCGCACTTCCGTTATACCGCTGGTCGCGAGAGATCGAGCCAAACGTGAACGGACGGACGGAATATGCCTGGTGCCTGATGAATCAGGGGCGATACGGGGAGTCGAAGGAGATGGCGCTCGATGCGATCCGCGCGGGCGGCCTGGTTTCTTTGTTGCACCAGATCATCACGTACGACGTGGCCGCGATGGCATGGGAGCGTAAACAGGATCCCACCGGGAATGCGCCGGTGACGGAGTTGGTGGCACCGCCTAGCAAACTGCCAGATACCGTGCAAAAGGCAGCAGGCAAAGCGGGGGACCAAACACCGTAGGTTCCTGGCAAGGCGTTGTCCTGAAATGACTTGCCGTTGGCAGAGGGGTTGGGTCCGCACGTTGCCATAATGCCCGCCGGGTTGTAGCAGGACGCTTCCCCTCACCTCCTTCTGGGAACCATCGACATGCTCAAAATGCGCAAGGGCTTTACCCTCATCGAACTTCTGATCGTCGTGGTCATCATCGGCATTCTTGCCGCGATCGCGATTCCGAAGTTCGCGAACACGAAGCAGAAGGCGTACATCACGGCGATGAAGTCTGACCTTCGTAACCTCGTGACGGCTGAGGAGGCGTACTTCGCCGACAGCTCGCAGTACACCGCGACGGTGGCCAACCTGAAGTTCCAGAGCACGAACCAGGTCTCGCAGCCGTCGATCACGGCGGGCACGGGCAACTGGTACGCGACGGTGACCCACTCGCAGATCGCGAGCCCGTTCAAGTGCGGCGTCGGCATCAACACGACGAACCCGGTTGTGACGGGCGCGTCCGAAGGCGAGCCGGCCTGCCAGTAAGGCTCTCCGCTATAAACGCTCTCGGATGAGCGTGGGGAGGCAACCCGGTGGCGCGAAAGCGCCACCGGGTTGTTGTTTTAGGGTATGCGTAAACTCTTCCTCTTCGCCGCCGCGGCCGTGCTCGTGGCGTGCGGCGACTCGCCTCTCGCGCCGGTGCAAACGGTCGACGGGTCATGGGCGGGGCAGGACAACGGCTTCTCTCTCTCGCTCGTGATGGTGCAGTCGGACACCATCGTCACCGGTTCCGCGCTCATCGCGAACGTCGCGGGCGCCAACCAGGGAACCCTCGCGGGCACGTTCGTCTACCCGACCCTTCACCTCACGCTCTCGTTCCCAGGCTTCGACGACGTGAAGTACGACGGCACGATGTCGCAGGCGGAGGCGAAGATCTTCGGGCACCTGAACGGATCGGGCATCAGCAACGCCGAGGTAGACGTCAGGAAGAAGTAGCCGGCGTCGGGTCGTCGCGCGGCCGTCGCACCGCGGCCCCCCTGCGCGCGCGCGCGTTCGTTCGATGCAGCCGGCATTGGGGCGGTGGTGGTCCGCGCAGAGGAAAGGCGTACGGTGTGCGCCATGTGCTCACCTTCCGGCCGCGCGCGCCGCGCGCGCCACGAGCTCGGGTTTACGCTGCTCGAGCTCGTCGTCGCGATTCTGCTCGTAGACGTCGCGATCCTCGCGGTCCTCCACACGCACGCGGTCGTCGTCCGAAACCGAAATGAGATGCGCGCTCGTTCGGCGGCGGTCGACGCCGCGACCGCGCGCGTCGAGCAAATCATTGCGTCGCCGTGCGTCGCGGCAGCTGGCTCGACCCTGATCCCCAGCTCCGCCGAGTTCTGGTCGTCGAGCGTCGACGCGACCACGCGTGAGATCAGCGACAGCATGGTGTTCGGCGTTTCGGCGCGGCACACCTTCGTGCTGCGGACTCGATCGCCGTGCTGACTCCGCGCAATGCCGGCGCGCGCCCGGGTCTGACGCTCGTGGAGCTGATGGTTGCCGTCACCGTGGCGGGCGTCGTCCTGTCGGTGCTGGCCGTCGCGGCCCTCCGGCAGCAGCGGTTTTTTCTCGCGCTGGTTGCCGACGCCGCGCTCACCGGGCAGCTTCGCGATGCCGCGTCGGTGTTGCCGACGGATCTTCGCGCAGCCGCCGTGGGCTCAGGCGACCTGCGCGAGGCCACTGACACATCGATCGAAGTTCGCGAAACCATCTCGAGCGGCGTCGTCTGCGACACGCTCGGGCAGGCGGTCGTTCTCGCGCCTGCGGCCGCGGGTGCCGCGACGTTCGCCGCCGTCAGCGCGACCATCGAGACCGGAGACGCGGCGTGGGTCTTCTCGCCTGACGATTCCGTTCCGACGTGGCGCGAGCACAAGGTGCTTGCCGTTGGTTCGACACACCCCGGGCAGTGCAGCGCCGGCGGACCGCGCCTCATAGGGGCAGCGCTCTCTGCGCCGCGCACAGCGTTGACGCTCGATTCGATCGGGCAACCGTGGACGTCCGTCGGCCGGCCGATTCGGGTGACGCGGCCGATCCGCTTCAGCCTCTACCGGGCGACGGACGGCAATTGGTACCTCGGCGCGCGCGACTGGAACAACGTGACTGCCAGGTTCAACGCGATTCAGCCGCTCGCCGGCCCGTTCCAATCCCCGGCGGCCGGCCCGCTTTTTCGCTGGGTCGATTCGACCGGCGCGGCGCTGGCGACGCCCGTGGTTCGACGCGACCAAGTGGCTCTAGCCCGGATCGTTCTTCGTGGACGGACGCGAGCTTCCGACCACGCCCTCGGCGCCGCGTGGACCAGCGGACCCCGCGGAGATTCGGCGTCGATCTCAGTCGCGGTGCGAAATCGGCCATGAACCGTCCGCGCCGGCGCGGGGTCGCGCTCGTCGGGGCGCTCGCGTTTCTGACGGTCTCGGGAATCGTCATCGCGGCGCTCGTCGCCTCGTCGCTCACCGCGGAGCGCGCGATGCGGCTGGGCCGAAGCGGCGAGATGGCGATCGTCAGCGCTGAATACGCGGCGTCGTCCATTCTTGCCGACGCGTCGGCACTTCAACTGGCCAAGCTCTCTCTGGGCGTCGCTCGACGGTTTGACGTGGCAGTCGCGCAGACGTCGCAAGTCCATGTGGAGGTCGAGGTTACGCGCCTGCCGCGAGGAGTGCTCTGGTTCGTGGCCTACGCGGCACTGCCGGGGCTCGACTCGGGCGAGCGCCGAGTCAACCTGGTCGCTCGGTTTCCCGACGTCGGCCCGTTGCCGCTCGCGGCGATCGAGTCTCGCGGCGACGTCTCGCTGGCCACCGACGTCGCGATCAGCACGGACACGTCGGGCGACGCCGAGTGCGCGGCGCGCACCAGTTCCCCCGACGTGGTGACGCCGGCCGGCGCGTCCGTCGTGGCCGGAGCGGGAATCAGGGCGGAAACGAGAAGCGCCGCGGCCGACTCGGATTCGTATTTACTAAAATCGTGGCAGCGGCCGATACTCGCCTCGGGCTCGGGTGTCGTCCACGCAGTCGGCGACACCACGATCACCGGCGGGACCTTCGACGGAATTCTGCTCGTCGACGGCGCGCTGACGATCACGGGCCCGCTCGCCGTGACGGGAATCGTAGTCGCGACGGGCCCGATCCGAACATCGGGCGGACGATTGAGCCTCACCGGCGCCTTGCTGTCGGCGTACAGCGGACCGGGGCGCGCGATCGATCTCGCCGCATCGTCGTTGCGCTTCGCTCCGTGCGTCGCGGCGACGGTTTTACGCGCTTCCGCGACGCCGCGAAAAGTGCGAGATCGCGCATGGTCAGAACTCTATTAAAAAGTGCCATAAATCGTGTGACAGTCATCACTTCCACCGCCGACTGTTACCTCAATACAGGTGGGTCGTGTTCGGTGGGACGGTACTGCTGTGGCCGATAACGGCCGCGCTCCGGATAACCGTGGACAACCGGGCGTACCGCTGAACTGAGTCCACTGATTCACGTCTACTCATGGCTCTCCTGGGTCGAAAGAAACAAACCGTGGGTCTCGACATCGGATCGGGACTCGTGAAGGTCGCCGTCGTCGATCACTCGAAGCGCGAGCCCGAGCTCGTGCGCGTGACGGTGACGCCGCTCCTCGCCGACGCGATCGTCGAGGGCGAGGTCATGGACCCCGGCATCGTCGCCGAGGCCGTGCGGTCGGCCCTGGCCAGCGCCGGTGTCAAGTCGACCGCGGTCGTGACCGCGGTCGGCGGGCGCGACGTGATCATCAAGAAAATCCAAATCGAGCGCGTGAAAGAGAAGCAGGCGCGCGAGCTGATGCGTTGGGAAGCCGAACAGCACGTGCCGTTCGACATGGAGTCGGTGGAGCTGGACTTCCAGATCCTGGATCCGGACGCCGACGGCCTCGAGATGAGCGTGTTGCTCGTCGCGGCCAAGCGCGAGCTGATCGAATCGAAGGCCCGCATCCTCGCCGACGCCGGCCTCGAGCCCGCGATGATGGACGTCGAGGCCTTCGCGCTTCACAACGCGTTCGAGATGAACCATCCCGACGCGATGACCGGTGTCGTGGGCCTGGTCAACATCGGCCACGATGTCACGAACATCAACATTCTCGACGAGGGCGTGCCGCTGCTCACGCGCGACCTCGCGGTCGGCACCCGCCGCATTCGCGAGGATCTACAGCGCGAGCGCGGGCTCGGCGTCGAGGAGGCGCAGGCGCTGCTCCAGGGATACGACCGGTCGTCGCATCTCGACGCGGTGCTCGCCGGCCGCGGCGAAGAGATCGCCGTCGGCATCGAGCGCGCGGCCGCGTTCCTCGCTCAGAACTCTCGCGCCGGCAACATGCGCGCGATCTACACGTGCGGCGGCGGGGCTCGCATTCCGGGGCTCAACGACACGCTCGCCAATCGGCTGCACATCACCGTTCGGCAGGCCAACCCCCTCGCCAACCTCAAGGTTCGCGACGGTGCGCTCGAGGATTTGGTGACTGACGAGATCGCGCCGTTGCTCATGATGCCCATCGGGCTGGCGCTACGGAAGGTCGCATGATTCACATCAATCTGCTCCCGGGCGCGAACAAGAAGACGACGAGTCGGCAGAGCGTCGACTTGTCGGCGTTCCGCTCCAACTTCGCGGGAATGTTCAGAGACCGGTTCCTCATCGGAGCCGGGTTGGCCGTGGTGCTCAGCTTGGGCGCCGTCGGCTACCTGTACTTCACGCAGTCGCAGCGCACGGCCGAGCTCGAGGCGCACCGCGATCAGGCGGTCAGCGACTCGACGAAGTATGCCAACATGCTCAAGGACCGGTGGCACGCCGAGGCGGTGCGCGACACGTTGCTCCGCCAGGTGAACATCATCAGGAGCCTCGACGAAGACCGCTTCGTCTGGGCGCACGTGATGGACGAAGTGAGCCGCGCGCTGCCGCAGTACACGTGGCTCACCACCGTCTCGTTCACCGGCACGCCGCAGGGATCGGTCAACGTCGTGGCGTCGCCCACGACGAAGGTCGACACGTCCGCGGCGGCGAAAAAGAAGAGCGCCGGCAAGATGCCCAAGCGTCTCGAGACGGACATTCCGCGCGACCCGATCGGGGTGCGCGTGTCTGGACACACGGTGGACATCCAGGCGTTGACGCGCTTCATGAAGGACCTCGAAGCGTCGCCGTTCCTGACGAACGTCCAACTCGACCGGTCCGAGCTCGCGCTCGAGATGAACAAGGAAGTCACGCAGTTCCAGCTGACGATCGGCTACAACCGGCCTGACTCGACCGCGATCCGCCGTGTGCCGCTCGCCCTGTCGGTGAGGTAGCCAATGCCAATCATTCCCGAGAATCCGCGTAGCCGCAACCTGTTGGCTGTCGCCATCGTGGTGGTCGGCCTCGCCGCCGTCTACCAGCAACTGGTGTGGACGCCGCAAAACGCCGAGAACACGCTGCTGGCCGCCCGGCTCGACACGCTCGACTCGTTGAACCGCATCGTGAAGCTCGAGGCCGCGAAGGGCAATGCGGCCAAGATGCGACGCGAGGCCGACGAGTACGGCCGCCAGCTCAACGTCCTGCGCCGGCTCGTGCCGACGGAGAACGAAGTGCCCGCGTTGCTCGAGTCGATCTCGTCGGCGGCGCGCCGCGCCGGTCTCGAGTTCTCCGACGTGCAGCCCGACGGTGTAGTGAACGGCGATCAGTTCGATACTTACAAATACAAGCTCGCGGTGACCGGCTCGTACCATCAGGTCGCCGAATTCATCGCGAACATCGGCTCGCTGCCCCGCATCGTGGCGCCGATCAACGTCGACTTGAAGCCGTCGAACCGCAACAACCCGGACCGCCGGCCGAAGAAGAACGAGCAGTTCCTGGACGTGCACTTCGGAATTCAAACGTACGTCGCGCGCCCGCTTCCCACCGCGCCCGCTGGCAAGGCAGGTATGCCATGATACGTCTCCCGTCATTTCTCGTTGCGTCCGTGATCGCCGCCGGCTTCGCGTCGGCGTCGAACGCGCAGTCGATGCCTGGTACCGCCGCGAAGGCCGCGGCGCACAGGGCCGCCGACGCGACGACCGCACACATCGAGGCGGAGCAGCGGCCGGATGGACCTTCGCGTCCGACGGCCGTGGTCTCCACCGTGTCGAACGGCGAGGTTCGCCGCGACACCGTGAAGTCGCTGGGCAAAAAGGCGGGACTGGCCGTCGGCACCAAGTCCGACACCGCGGCCCTGCCGTCCACGATCATGCGCGAGGAATACGCGTACAGCCGCGACGGCCGCCGCGATCCGTTCTACTCGCTGCTCGCGACGAGCGAGCTGCGCCCGACGATCGGCGATCTGCGCCTCACCGGCATCCTGTTCGACCGCGCCGGTAAGCGCTCGGTCGCTACCCTCCGCGACGTTTCGGCGAACAACGTCCAGTACCGCGTGTTCGTCGGTTCCACCCTCGGCCGCATGCGCGTCGCAGCCATTCGCATGAAGGCCGTGATTTTCACGATCGATGAATTCGGCACGTCTCGCCAGGATTCTCTGTTCCTCGGCGATTCCACCAGAATGAGGGCCAAATGATTTCGCACCGGACTCTGGCTACGGCGATGTTCGTCGCGGCCGGCGTGGTAGGCGGCAACGCCGTCGCCTCGTCGACTCTGCGGGGCACGTCGCTCCCACCCAACGATGCGAAGGTGACCGCGCTGAGCGTGGTTCCCGACGCGGCGACCTCCGCCGGAGGCGCGCGCGCTGACGTCGTCATTCGCGTCGACGGTGCGATCTCCCTGAAGCACTTCACGATGTCGAAGCCGGACAAGATCGTCGTCGACCTGGCCGGCGCCTCGCTCGGCGTTCCGGCCGGCGATTCCTACGACGGCGTCGCGCGCGGCGGTATCACGCGCGTCCGCTACTCGCAATTCACGAAGTCGACGGTCCGCGTCGTGCTCACGCTCGACGCGCCGCACACCTACAACGTCGTGCAGAAGGACGGCGAGGTGCGCGTGAGCGTCGACGGCGCGCGGGGCAAGTTCGATCCGTGGTCCATCGGTCAGGGCGCGGCAAAGGTGCGCCACGAGGCGACGGTCAGCGATGTCGCTCCGGTTCCGGTCGCGATGGCGCCGGCGCCGAAAGCGCAGCCCGCGATGGCGCCCGTCGCGAAGCCGCAGCCCGAAATGATTTCTGCTCCGAGGCCGCAAGTCGTCGCGGCCGAGCCGGTCACGCTGCCGGCGCGACCGGAATCGCTGCTCGCGACCGAGCACAACGTGTCGCCGATGCACCCCGAGACTCCGTCGGCCCGCCTCGCGTTCCGCCAGGCGGACAACAACACCGGATCGACGGCGAAGCCGCAGCAGTCGCAGGAACCGCGCATCAACGTCAATTGGGAAAACGCGCCGATCAGCGATGTCATCGGCGTGTTCGCCTCGTTCACGGGGCGCACGATTCTTCCCGCCAAGAACGTCACCGGTTTCGTCACCGCGAACATCACGAACCTTCCGTGGGACGTGGCGCTCAAGGAAGTCATGAACGCCAACGGCTACGACGTCTCGATCAATCCTGACGGCGTCATCGTCATCGACACCTATCAGAACATCGCCGCGCGCGCCGCGACGATCCCGCTCCGCAACCGTACGATCCGCCTCAACTACGCGCGGGCCCGTGCGGTCGCGCCGATGGTCGCCGAGCGGTTGACCCGCGCGTGCCCGATCATTCCCGACGGCACGCAGGCGGCCGCGCCGCTCGCCAAGCCGGGCGCGAATCCGGCTGAAGCCGCGCCGGCGCCGCAGGTCGGCGTCGTCATGAGCTTCACCTGCCCGGTGCGCGGCACGGTCACCGGCGACACGATCACCAACAGCATCACGATCACCGACATTCCGAGCGCGCTCCCGGATCTCGAGGAGTACGCCCGCAGCCTCGACCTGCGCCAGCCGCAGGTGAACATCAAGGCGAAGATCATTCTCGTCGACCGCACGACGCTCGAGGGCCTGGGCCTTCGTTACGACCTCGGCACGCAGCAGCAGTTCTTCAACGACATCGTGCCGCGCCTCGACTCGACCGGCAAGCCGCGCATCGACCCGGGCCAGATCCTGCTCGGCGGCAACACCGTGTCGGCGATCGCGAACGCGACCGCCCGCATCCCGAGCGCCGCGCTGCAGCTCGTCTATTCGACGGCGATGGGCAACTACAACTTCACGACCTTCCTCGAGGCGCTGCAGTCGAACACACTCCTCGACGTGCAGGCCGAGCCGAGCGCGACGGTCCTCAACAACCGCACGGCGAACCTCACAGCCGGTACGGAGGTTCCGATCCGCGTCATCGACGTCGCCGCCGGGGGCAACCAGACGGGCAACTTCCCTCGCGCCACGGTCCAGTTCCGGCAGACCGGCGTGATTCTCACGGTGACCCCCCAGATCACGGCGAACCACCAGATCCAGATGCGCGTTCACGTCGAGAACTCGGACGTGCAGTTCCAGTCCAACGACGTCGGCGCGGTGTTCCCGAAACAGAGTGTCGACAACGAAGTGCTCGTCGCCGACGGTGAGACGACGGTCATGGGCGGCCTCACGCAGACCAGTGTGAGCGTCAGCAAGACCGGCCTTCCCGTCCTCGTCGATCTGCCGATCATCGGCCGCCTCTTCGGCGTGACCAACCGGTCGGAAACGAAGCGTGATCTGCTCATCCTCATCACGCCCCACATCATCGATGACGGGCAGTCGCCCGACTCGAGCCGCCACTAGCCGAGCCCGGGGACTCTCCTGAAATGAACAGAGCAACTTTGGCCCGGCTGGCCGGGCTCGCCGCAGGTGTAGTCATCGTCGCGAGCTGCGACACGACGGCTCCCGGAGCCGGCGTCAGCGTAGCGCCGAACGGCAACGGTACGGGTACGAATTCGTCCGGCTCGAGCAGCAGCGGTAACGGGCCTTCGATCACGATCGACTCTCCGACGGTTGGAACGTTGATCAACGTCGGCGACTCGGTCTTCGTGCGCGTCCACCTACACAGCGAAAAGGGGCTGAAGTCCGCCTCGATGCAGGGCTTCACGGCGAAAGGCAGCGTCGACCTCGGCACGTTCACGCTGACGTCGCGCTACGGGTTGCTCACGGTTCCGAACGGTGGTGCGTTCCGCACCGGATTGAAGGACACGACGGTCCGCCGCTACCTCAAGCAGTCGAACCCCGCCGATACGACCGTCGATAGCCTCGTCGTCGTCATCGGCGCGACCGACGCCGCGGGCGCGGCCGATACGGCCATGCGCTCCGTGTTCATCGTCGCCGGTCCCAACGTTACGATCGTCGCGCCGAACAACGGCGACAGTATTCCGGCCGGCGTCGGCCTCAGCGTCTCGGCCCGCGCGCAGAGCGGCAACGGCGTCGGACGCATCGACATTCGCGTGCAGGGCGAATCGAACTGGCCGACGAAGCTCGACACGACGATCTCGCAAGTCTTCTCGAACAATCCGCGCGACGTCACGTTCTCGTCGACGGCGCGCATTCCGTCCAACGCTCCGATCCGCGGCAGGATCACGGTCTCCGCGACGTCGCTCGACGGCAACCGACAGCCGGGCTCCGGACCGCCGGTGGTCGCGTTCGTTCGCTCGGCGAACAGCGCGCAGCCGCGCGTCACGCAGGTCGTGCCGGCGAAGATCGAGGCCAGCGACTCGGTGACGGTGAATGCCACGGGCGACGCCATCACGCTGCTCGGCGTCATCGTGCGCGATTCCGCCGGCAACACGTTGCAGACGGATTCGCTCACGCTGTCGGCGCCGTTCAACGCGAACGCGAAGGGTAGCGTCGCGCTCAACCTGCCGCGCTCGCTGCAGGGCCAGCGCCTCGGCATCACGTCGTTCGCGGTCGATCAGGCGGGGCGTGTCGGCTACGCCGTACCGGTCAGCCGCGCGTCGGCCGAGGGCAACATCGCTACCGCGCTGATGGACACGACGTTGCTCGTCTACGGCCACACGTACGCGCTGCCTCAGCAGGGCACGATCGGCGACATCACGGTCGACGCCGCCCGGGGCAACGTCTTCTTGTCGAACACGAACTTCAACCAGCTCAACGTCTGGCAGACCTCGGCGACCGGCAAGGGCTTCTCGTCCGCGCCAATCGCCGTCGGTTCGCTGCCGTGGGGCATGGTGATATCGAACAATCCGGACACGCTGCTCGTCGCGAACTCCGGCGGAACGAACATCAGCCGCGTGTACATCGGTTCGACGGTGGCGTCCAACATGCGCGAGGACCTCGCGCACCGCATCCTCACGCGCAACACATACCTGTACAACATCAGCGTCACGCGCGACGCGCTGACCGGCAAGATTCGCCTGACCGCGAATGGTCCAATCAGCTACTCGGACCGCCCGCAGTACATCGCGCAGGCCAAGACCGGGCGCATCTACTACTCGACGCGTCCGACGCCAACGAACCCCGCGGGAACGCTCCGCTGGCTGGATCCGTCGCTCCCGGTTCCCGATCCGCGCCAAATCTGGCAGTATGGCAAGACGCCGGAATCGACCGTCGAGCAGTATGTGCTCATGAACGTGGACTCCATCGCCATTCTGCAGGCGCTGCCGAACGACACGGCGTCCGACAAGCTGACCGTCTGGGACCATCCGTATGGCCAATTGGCGGGCTCGATCGCCGTCCAGAACGCCGACCCGGTGCTCGCCGTGGCGGCGGCCGTCGCCGGCGGCAGCGACGCCGAGTTGATTTCGCATCTCGACGTGGGCTCGCTCGCGCTCCAGGACACGAACTTCGTCGCGGCCTCGGGCAACAAGCAGTGGATCGCATTCGGTGAAGGCCATACGGGGGGCGCGGGACGCGTCGTGATGGTGGCGGACAGCGCCGGCCTGGTGCCCAACTTCTTCTCGCCGGAGGTCACGATTTCGGATCTCACGGACAACGCGTCCGAGCAGAACTTCGGCATCGCGCTCGACAAGACCGGCCTCACGGTCGCGTCGCACGGTCTGCAGTCGTACTTCGCGATGGTCAGCAACCCGTTCCACCTCAGACTGCAAGGCAAGTATGACTCGTTCGATGACGGCGCCGGCATCGCGTTCCATCCAGGCGCGAACGGCGTGCTCACGCCCCAGGATCAGCGGCTGGCGTTCATCGGCTCGGCGAGCGGCAACATCGAAGTGGTGGACATCGCCTACTACATCCGTCGCGCGCGGCTACAGCTGAAGAACTCGATCTATGGGCCGCTCCGCGTCTCGCTGCCGATGCCGGGCGATCCGCCGGACGTGATTCTCAAGGTCTTCGCGATCAGCCAGCAAGGTCTCGTGGTGGTCGACTTGACGACCGCCGACATCAAGCCGGGTCCGTAAGGAAAAATTGAGTGGCCGCGCTCCGCGCGGCCACGCGGGAGGAAGGTAGGGCGCTAAGATTCACGGCATGACCCTACGCTTTACGACCGCGGGTGAATCGCATGGGCAGGCCCTCGTGAGCATTCTGGAAGGAATGCCGGCGGGCCTGCCTCTGCTTTCGGGGGACGTCGACACCGAGCTCGCGCGCCGCCAGCAGGGCTACGGTCGCGGGCGCAGAATGCAGATCGAGAAGGACGCCGTCGAGTTTCTCTCCGGCGTCCGCGCGGGCGAGACGATCGGTTCGCCAATCGCCATGCTGATTCGCAATCGTGACTGGAAGAACTGGGAAGAGATCATGAGTCCCGCGCCCGACGCCGAGCCGGGCGTCCCCCGCAAACGCGCCGTGACGCGCGTGCGGCCGGGCCATGCCGATCTCACGGGACTCCTCAAGTACGACCGCGACGACGCGAGAGACATCCTCGAGCGCGCGTCGGCGCGCGAAACGACGGCTCGTGTTGCCGCCGCGGCGATCTGCAAACGATTCCTGCGCGAGTTCGGCATTTGCATCGGCAGCCACGTCGCGCATCTCGGCGGCATCGATGCGAATCGCCCCGCGGAGATGCCGGGCGACATCAACGCCGTCGCCGACGAATCGCCATTGCGAACGCTCGACGCCGACGCCGAGAGGCGGATGATCGAGAGGATCGACGAGATCAAGCGCGCCGGTAACACGCTCGGCGGCATCTGCGAGGTCGTGGCCGACGGCGTTCCCGTGGGACTCGGCTCGCACGTGTCGTGGGACCGCAAGCTCGACGGCCGCATCGGCGCGGCGATCATGTCCATTCCCGCGGTGAAGGGCGTGGAGATCGGCATGGGCTTTCAGGCGTCGCGCGTCACCGGCGCCGAGGTCCACGACGAGATCGAGCCCGCGCCGGGGCGCACTCGCACCGGCAACGTCAGGCGTCGAACCAACCGCGCCGGCGGGCTCGAGGGCGGGATGACGACCGGCGAGCCGTTGGTCGTCCGCGTCGCGATGAAACCGATCAGCACCCTGATGCGCCCACTGGCGACCGTGGACGTCGCGAGCGGAGAGTCGGCGTCCGCCGTCGCCGAGCGAAGCGATGTGACGGCCGTTCCAGCGATGGGAGTGATCGCGGAAGCAATGTTGGCGTTCGTGATCGCTGATGCGTTCCTGGAGAAGTTCGGCGGTGATTCGCTCGGAGAGACGCGGCGCAACCATGACGCCTACCTTTCGCACGTCGCCGATCGCATCGGAAGCTGATCCGTCCAAGCCGCACGTGATCCTCGTCGGACTTCCCGGCGCGGGAAAATCCACGATCGGGTCAGCGGTCGCCGAGCGTTTGGGAAGGCCGTTTCTCGACCTCGACGTGGAGCTCGAGCGTCGAGAGGGACGCTCCGTCGGCCAGATCTTCGCCGAGGAGGGCGAGGGCTATTTTCGCCGAAAGGAACGCGAGCTGACTGAGGAGCTCCGGCTGGTCGGGAACATGATTTTGGCCCCGGGCGGAGGCTGGATTGGTGATGCTGGGGTCGTTTCGCTGCTGTGCCCCCCTGGACGACTCATATACCTTAGAGTACGTCCTGCGACAGCACTGGCTCGTTTAGGGCCTAATCGGTCGCTCAGACCACTCCTTTCCAGGCCTGAGCCGCTTGTCGAGCTCGAGCGTCTATACCGGGAGCGAAAGGCCGCCTATGAGGCGGCCGACGAGACGGTAGACACGGAACTACATGGCCTGCAAAGGGTTATAGAGCAAGTGGCAGAACTTGCCTCATCGTATAGGTGATTCTACGTTACCGCGACAGCAGGGCTGATCGTCGGTCCCTGAGGTTGGGTGAACGAAGGATTGATGGATTCCATGGGGGCGGGGAGCGGTGCTTGGGCATCGCGTGTCCTCCCCTTCGTGCTTTCGGGACTGCGCGCCGGCTGCGGCCGCGAGGGTCTCGGCTGGTGAGATAGCGGGGCAACGATTTCGATGAGTTTTCGCGTGCTGGGACCCCACGAGCGGGGGCGTTTCGCTCCCGAGGCGTGGGGACATCTGTTGGCGCTGAGCGGCTCGGGCGCGCTGAATGCGGCCGAGTTGGAGCACATCATAGAACGGGCACTCGTGCAGATCGACGGACGGATCGCGCTCGATGATCTTCGCTCCCTCATGGAGGGGGCCGGATACCTGTCGCGCGGTGACGGCGATCAAAACCAGACGGTCCACTGAACAGATTCGAGATGGCAACGAGAAAGCGTGCGCCAGGAGTGAAATCGACATCAAACGGGGCGGCGGGGAGCCGCCCTTCCGCGAAGCGTGCCGCCAAGCGTAAGGCGACCACGAAGGCGGCCGCGCGGCGCGGGAAAGCGGTCGTCGAGTACTTCGAGGGACCGGCTGCGGCGGGCGGCAGCTCGCTCGTGATCGTCGAGTCGCCGACGAAGGCCAAGACGATCGGCAAGTATCTTGGACGCGGCTACCGCGTTCGGGCGACGGTCGGCCACATCATGGACCTGCCCGAGAAGAAGCTCGGCATCGACGTCGAGAAGGGCTTCATGCCCGAGCTGGTGCCGATTCCCGGCAAGGAAAAAACGATCGCGGAGATCAAGAGCGCGGCGAAGGAAAGCCGCGAGGTGTTGATCGCGACCGACCCGGACCGCGAAGGCGAGGCGATCGCCGCGCACGTGGCGACGCAGATCAAACCGAAGCGGGGCGACGCGGCCGTGCCGATCAGGCGCGTCCTCTTTCACGAGATCACGAAGGACGCGGTCCGGCGGGCGATCGAGAACGCCGGAAAGATCGACGCCAAGAAAGTCGAGGCCCAGCAGGCCCGCCGCGTGCTCGACCGGCTCGTGGGCTACAAGGCGAGCCCGGTGCTCTGGAAGACCGTCAAGAAAGGACTCTCGGCTGGCCGCGTCCAAACCGTCGCGCTGCGACTGATTGTCGAGCGCGAGCGCGAGATTCGCGCGTTTACGCCGGTCGAGTATTGGACGATCGAAGCGTTGCTCGCCAAGGAAGGCCAGGAGTTCACCGCCAAGCTGCACCACATCGACGGCAAGAAGGCGGAGATTCCCAACGAGGCGGAAGCGCAGCGCATTCTCACCGACTTGAGCGGCCGCAAGACGTTCGACGTCACAGAGGTCAAACGGCGCGAACGCCGCAAGAATCCTTCGGCCCCGTTCACGACGTCGACGCTGCAGCAGGAAGCGGCGAAGAAGCTGTCGATGGGCTCGAAGCGGACGATGCGCGTCGCGCAGGATCTCTACGAGGGTATTGAAATCGGCGACGAAGGCGGCGTCGGTCTCGTCACGTACATGCGAACGGATTCGACGCGCGTGGCGGAGAGCGCGGCGCTTGCGGCGCGCGACTACATGCGGACGATGTTCGGCCAGGAGTACGCGCCGGACGCCCCGCGCCTCTACGGTGACTCGAAATCGAAGAACACGCAGGACGCCCACGAAGCGATTCGTCCGACCGATCCGACGCGCCGGCCCGACGCGGTGAAGCGATATCTGACGCCCGACCAGTTCAAGCTCTACAACCTGATCTGGCAGCGTTTCATGGCGTCGCAGATGGCCCCGGCGGTGTTCGACACGACGACCGTCGACTTCGACATCCTGTCGCCGACGCAGCCGGACATCGGCCGCCGCGGCTACCTGTTCCGCGCCACCGGCTCGATCGTGAAGTTCAACGGCTTCCTCGTTCTGTACCGTGAGGGACGCGAAGACGGGGAGCACCGGACGCTCGAGGACGAGCAGGCGCTCCCGGTCGTCGAAGTCGGCGAGCGCGTGCCGTGCAAGTCGATCACGCCGAGCCAGCACTTCACGGAGCCGCCGCCGCGATTCTCCGAGGCGAGCCTCGTCAAGGAGCTCGAGCGGCTCGGCATCGGCCGCCCGTCGACGTACGCGTCGATCATCTCCGTGCTCGCCGACCGGCGATACGTGGAGCTCAACCAGCGCCGGTTCTTCCCGACGGAGCTGGGCGAGAGCGTCGAGAAAGTCATGGTCAAGCAGTTCCCGGACATCTTCAACGTGGACTTCACGTCGGAGATGGAACAGGAGCTGGACAAGGTCGAAGAGGGCGACCTCGGCTGGCAGAAAGTGCTGAAGGATTTCTACTCCCCATTCGCGGCACGCCTCAACAAAGTGGACGCGCCATCGCTCATCGCTGAGGCCTACGACCTGTCGAAGGTGCACGAGCTGCGCTGCCCGGAGTGCGGCGGCAAGCTCGAGCCGCGCGGTGGTTTCTTCGGGCCGTTCCTCGCGTGCGAGAATCACCCGAAGAAGTGCAAGTACACACGGCCGATCAAAGGCGAGAAAGCCAAGCCGGTGATGACGGAGCACAAGTGCCACGTCTGCGGCGCGCCGATGGTGATCCGCACGGGGCGCAGCGGCCAGTTCCTCGGCTGCAGCACGTTCCCGAAGTGCCGCGGCACACGCTCTCTGCCCACGGGAGTGTTCTGTCCCAAGGACGGCGGTGAGCTCGTGGAGCGTCGCTCGCGCAAACGCGGCACCGCGTTCTACGCGTGCGCGAACGAGGACTGCGACTTCGTCGCGTGGAACAAGCCCGTGAACGAGAAGTGTCCCGAGTGCGGCTTCGTCGGCGCGGAGATGAAGTTCAACAAGACGCGCGGCGATTTCCGCAAATGCCTCAAGTGCGGCAACGAATGGGACGCGCCGACGACGGAAGACCAGCCGGAGAGCGCCGAGGCACTCGCCGGCTGACCGATCGTCCCGAGGTCAGTGCGGGACGGGCAGCCCGCCTTTGACGAGGACCGGTGTCGCTTCGGCGACGCCGTTTCCGTCTCCGAGCTCGCCGTGCGCGCCATCGCCCCAGCAGAGCAGTCGCGCCGTGGCATCGATTGCGCAGATGTGCTCGAGTCCAACGTCGAGCGCGACGACGTTCGAGATGCCGGCGATCTTCTCCGGGGTGTAGTCGCACACGAACGTCGTCGGATTGGGGTTGACGACACCGGCCGCCGTGAATGGTGTGCACGCGGAGGTCGCTGGGGCGCCGGCCAGCTGCCCCTTGGATCCGTAACCCCAGCAGTAGACATCTCCCGATGACGTGACGCCGCACGTCGTCGAATAGATGGAATTCACTCGGGAGCTGCGAATGGCGCTGAACATGATCCCTCCGACGACCGGCGTCGGCGCGAGTCGCTGCATGCCGGTTCCCTCGCCCAGTTGTCCGGACGCGTTGTTTCCCCAGCACAGTGCCGCACCGCCATCGGTCAGAGCGCACTCGTGGATCGGCCCGCTCGACAGGTTGTGAAGCTTGAGCGTCCCGGCGGCGGCGCGCGGCACGTTCGACGGGACCATGTCGCCGGTGCCGAGCTCTCCGTACGTGTTGTCGCCCCAGCACCAGGCGGCGCCGTCGGCGGTGAGGCCGCAGACACTCCAGAAGTTGGCGACCAGCGAGGCGAATCGGACGCCGGTCTTCACCGCGGTCGCGCCTGTTCTGCGCACCGTGTCGCCGACACCGAGCTGCCCTTGGGTATTGATCCCCCAGCAGTACGCCGCTCCCCCCGAGTCGAGCCCGCAGCCGAACTTGGCGCCGACCGTGATCGATTTGAACGGATGTGGCGCCGAGACGGACGCGGGAACGGTCCGATAGCTGAGCGGGACCCCTGGCTGCGTCGGGTCGTCGCCCCAACACCAAGCTCGGCCGCCTCGATCGAGCGCGCAGACCGAGAAGTATCCCGCCGCGATCGCGACGAACTGATGTCCGCCGGCCGTCGGCGTCGGCACCAGCTCCGGGTTGAACGACGAATCCCCGAGCTGCCCGCGGAGGTTGTCACCCCAGCAGTACGATTTGCCGTCCGTGGTCAGGACGCATGAGAACTGTTGCCCGGTCGCCAACGCCGTCGTGACCGCAGGTGTGGCGGGAAACGACGGCCCGGCAGAATCGCTGCCGCAGGCCACCGCGCCGGCGACGATGGCCCCGGCGGCGCTCAACGCCATTGTCCGATGGAGGAAGCGCGGCGATTGACGGCGCATGTGTGTTCCTGGGCGGAAGTGGCCTCAATCGTATGACTACCGACACCGCGTGGCAAGACGATATGCGTTCATCGTTTCCTAATGCGCGGCGCTTTCGGCACGACGCGTCGGATCTGACGTTCGACGTCCGACGCACGGTCGGACACCGGGCGCCACAGCGCCGTTCGCATCGATCGACTGCGCGGCGAGGTCAGTCCGCGAGCGGCTTCTCGGAGTCGCCGCGCGTGTACAGCATACTTCGCGTCTTTGCCCCATCGGTCACGCGTACAACGTTGATCTGGTCCGCGAACAGCTCGCACAACATCCGGTCACGAAGCGCGAGGCGATTCGTCGGCTCGGTGGGGATGGCCGCTTCAGCGCAGAGCCAGAGCAGATCGCCCTGGCGACGCGTCCCACAATCGCGCATGGCGAGCGGCTCCCGCGCGTGGGCCACGACCGCGATGGCCCGGCGCACGTAGGCTGAGGCACGCGTGTCCCACGATCCGCTCGTGCCCATTGCCCCGAGCGCGACGCCGAAGTCGTCCGCGAACACACGCACGACGATGCGCAGCGTACCTCGAGGCCGGTCGATCGTTACCTCCGCCATCGTCGTGTGCAGCGGATGGAAGCCGCCCGCCTCCCCCCGACTCGCCGCGAGCGCGGTCGCGAGAAGCAACGCGGCTACCACGGGCTTCGCTCCACGGCCCAGCGGGACGCGACGGCAACCACGAGCAGCGACACGCCCACGATCCGCACGCGCAGCGCCGGCCACCTCGTGCTCGGCACTTTCGAGAATGCGATCGCCGCGTCGATGCCGAGATCGATCGCTGCGAGTACGATCGCCGCCGCGCCGAGAATCACGATCTGGCCGAGCTCGATCCCGACGTTGAATCCAAACAACGGCAGAGCGATGCGCGTCACGAACATCGCGCCCAGGTAGTTGGCGAAGCCGGCGCCATGCACGAGACCGAACACGCCCGCGAACACGGGCCGATACCGGCTCTGGATGCCGGCGCGCCGTCGCGCGCTGGCGATGAGATTCTCGACGCCGGTCGCGACGATCGTCACCGGGATCAGGAATTCGATCACCGCGCTCGGGAAGTGCACGACCCCCGTGACCGCCAAGCCGAGCGTCACCGAGTGCCCGATCGTGAACGCATTGATGACCCACAGCGCCTGCCGCACGTCGCGCGGGCGATAGATCGCCGCGAGCGCAACGAGAAACAGAATGTGGTCCATCGCCGCGACGTCGACGATGTGGCGGAAACCGAGTTGGACGTACGTCGCGAGCTCGCTCATTGTCCCTCCGACCGCGACGCGGCGAAGCCCGGCTCCAGCGCTCGAGCTTGCGCGAACAACGCGTTGGCCGCGGCTTCGTTGCCGAGCGAGTGCTCGATGGCCGCAGCGTGGTGGAAGAGTTGCGCGTCCCGCGTTCCCTGAGCGAGCGCACGAGTCATCGCCTCCTTCGCTTCCGCGTCGCGGCCTTGCGCGTGCAGCGCCCAGGCGAGCAAATCGTATCCGTAGATGTCGCGTCGCGTCTGGAGCTCGACGAGCACTTTGCGATAGACGGTGCCGACGTGCCGGCGGTGGTCGAGCAAAAAGAGACTCCACGCGCGGTGGTAGGCTCCCGGCTGCTTGAGCACGGCGACGTCGAGCGCGCGAGCGTACTCGCGCGACTCGGCGCTGTCGCCGACCGCCGCGTAGGCGTCGCTCAAGACGCCGAGCGTCGCGGGATCGAGCGAGGTGGCGATCGCCTCCTCACCCGCGGCGATCGCGGCCTGCCATTCATGCCGCGTCGCGGCGAGCTTCGCCTGTGCGGCGAGGAGTCGATAGTCCCCCGGGTGAACGGCGAGACCCGCTCGGTATTCGGAGTCGGCCTCGCTGAATTTCCCGCTCCTCAGATCGAGGTCGCCGTTGCGCAGCCAAAACCACGCGACCTGTTCCCGTGGAAGGTGCGGCGTCGCCTGCGCGGTCTTGAGCGCCGTGCGCATGAGCCACCGGGCCTCGCCGGTGCGCCCCTCGATCTCCGCCCATCGAGCGAGCCGCGGCGCGATCGACAAATCATGAGCAAACCCGGCGAGACCATCGAATATCACCCGCGCCGAGTCGTACTGCCCAAGCTCCATCTGGATCTCGCCGACGGCGGCGCGAAGCGAGGGAACGTCCGGGTTCCGATCGCGCAGCGACCGAGCGATCGAAAGGGCTTCGTCGAACCGATGCTGCGCGAGCAGGCTCGCCGATAGGACCTGCGCCGCGGCGTCGTTGCGGGAATCACGGTTGCGAACGGACCGTCGAGCCGCGAATTCAGCGCGAAGTGCGTCGCTCGGGTCGCCGGTCTCACGGGAGCGTCGCAGGTAGAGGCCGGCGAGACGGGCCAGGTCCGTGGCGCCCGTCGGATCGCGGTCGGCGCGCTGCTTATAAAACTCTATATCCAGGTCGAGCACTTCACCTTCGGTAAGCCGCGGTGCGGGCGCCGAGATCGTGCCTCGCGTGTCGGGCGCGCTCCGCGAGCACCCGACCACCGCCGCGCCGGCTGCCAGCGCGGAGAAAACAACGCGGGCGGCCAGGAGCGGCCGGCACAAACGGCGCGACGGAAGTCGTGTCATGGCCCTACTTCGGATTCGCGAGGTACGGGAACGCAGTCTGGAACGTGCTGTGGGAGCCGACGTTGTCCGTGCAGAGCGGGAGCGTGAACGGCTTGCACACCGACTGCGTCGGATCGAGCAGGTCGCTGAAGATCCCCGTGAGCCCCACGTCGACGACGTCGTCGGTGAGCTTTCGGCCGCCCCATCCATTCGAGAGGGCCCAACTGAGCCATCCGGCCGTCGTCGTCGCCTTGTCCGTCTGCACGATCAGCATGTCCGGCAACAGGACCGACGCGAGCGTGTTCTGCAGCGTGGTCGCCTGCGGTCTGAACGCGGCGACGAATCCTTTCACCGTGCCGCCAAACGCGGCCGCGTCGCCATCCGGACCGATCGACCCGTGAAAGCCATGGTCCTTTTTCGCGAGGAAAACCTCGCTCACCAGCGGGTTGCCGAGCCGCTGAACCTGATTGAAAGTGCGGGGCGAGTTCGAGCTCGGACCCGTCGTGTCGTTGTCGTCGGAGCAGCCCACCGTCAGCGCGAGCGCCGACATCGCGGCCGCCAGCGCGAGAGCGCGACCTCGGCTCCGGAGCAAATGCATGGACATTGTGATTCGCCTCTATGAGCGTTGAGTTGTTGTCGTGAGTTGATTCGCCGTCGGTCAGCGGCTGATCGTGCCCCAGATGCCGAGCTTCGCGGATCCGCCCGCGGTCAGCATCGAGGTCGGGAGCTCGACGACGATCGACAACACGTTGAATCCTTTCGTGAAGTCCACCGCCGCGGCGGCGGTGCGGAACGATCCCGCTGTCGCCGTGTCTGGCAGCGCGGACAGCGTTCCGGTCGACGGCTTGCGGTCCGGGATGATGCGGAAGAACTGCTCGAGGTCGATGAAGAACGGCTCCTCGCGCGCGCCGGCGAACACCTGAATTCCGCTCGGCGAGCCGAGTACCTGATTCACCGCGCCGGACACCGCCGGGGACACATTGGCGATCTGGTTGTTCATCGCCCCCGGCAGCGGCGGCGCGACCGGGCCGCGCACTTCGACCGTCTGATTCGCGCCGGTGCCCTTGAAGACGATTTGAATGACCTTGTCTTCCTTGGCGTCGCCGGTGTTGTCGACCTTGAACTGGTAAAGAAGATTCGGATCGAACGAGGTGGACGGCGTCTGCGCCGGCGTGAGAAACGCCCAGCTGTTGAGGACCAGCGCGATCCGGTCGGGCGACGAGCCCGGAAATGCGTAGACGTCGGTCATGTCCATCGCCGGGTTCACCTCGACGAGTGGATTGTCCTGGTGGTCCGACGCGCGCGCGACGCCGATACGGGCACCGGCGAGAATTGCGACCGTTGCGACGGCCGCTGCCAGGCGCGCCCCTGGCGTATGGAAGGGAAACCGCATGGAGCCCTCCTAGTGGGAATTGAGCCGGGGCGCGCGGCCGAAATGCGACGGCCCCAAGCGTTGCACTCGGCCAGTCCGGGCCAAGTGCGGAGGGTACGCCGGCGGTGCGAAATCGGATCTCGGAGGACTGCCGTCGCGAAAGGCGACCGCCAACGCGCGACGGAGGTGACGTGTAGAGCGCGGCGGTGCATTTTGCAGGGAGGCGCGCGGGAAGGGGGCACAGCCGCCGGCGCCAAGCCTTCAAGAACACGAGACCGATATGAACGGACAGAGATGGACCACGCTCGCAGCGGCCTTAGTCATCGCCGCTCCGACGGTCGGGAACGCTCAGAGCACGATCCCCTCGCGGCTCACCGACAAGGAGATTTGGCAGCTCAACGCGGAATTCTCGGAGCCGGGCGGCTATTTCCGTTCCGACAACCTGTTGTCGAACGAAACCGGGTTCCAAGCCGTGATCCCGTATCTCCGCAGCGTGATCAAGCCGGGCAGCGTGTATCTTGGCGTCGGACCCGAGCAGAACTTCACGTACATCGTGTCATTGCAGCCGAAGATCGCGATCATCTTCGACATCCGCCGCGGCAACATGATCGAGCACCTGATGTACAAGGCGTTGCTCGAGACGTCGGCCGATCGCGCCGAGTTCCTGTCGAAGTTGTTCAGTCGGCCGCGTCCACCGGGATTAGACACGACCTCGACGCCCCAACGGCTGTTCGAGGCGTATATCGCGGCGACGCCCGACTCGACGCTCTACAAGAGGAACCTCGCCGCGATCAAGGCGCACCTCGCGTCGCGCGGCTTCACGATGGGCGACAGCGACGTCAAGTCGCTGGAGTACATCTATTCGCAGTTCTACGAGGCCGGGCCGCAGATCAACTACAACTTCTCGAACGGCGGAGGCGGCGGATTCGGACGCGGGAACATGCCCACGTACGCCACGCTTCAGGTGGCGACCGACACCACGGGAAAGAACTGGGCCTATCTCGCGACGGAAGCGAATTTCCGGTGGCTCAAGGATTTCGAGACGAAGAACCTGCTCATCCCGGTCGTCGGCAATTTCGCGGGTCCGAAGGCGATCCGCGCCGTCGCACAGTATCTCAAGGATCACCACGCGGTCGTGGGCGCGTTCTACACGTCCAACGTGGAGCAGTATCTCTTCCAGCAAAACGACGAGTGGTCGCTCTACTATAAGAACGTCGCGACGCTGCCGCTCGACTCGAACAGCACGTTCATTCGCTCGATCGGCGGAGGCTTCCGCGGCGGCTTCAACAACGCGTCTCCGCAGATGCGCTTCGGCGGGCGACTCGCGTCGGTGACGTCGGGAATTCAGGACCTGCTCAAGGCGTTCAACGACGGGAAGATTCAGTGGTACGGCGACGTGATCGGGATGTCAAAGTGAGGTGGCCGCGCCGGCGCTTTTGCCGTCCACCCGTCCACCCGTCCACCTGTCCAACGGTCCACCCGAGCGCATGAGCGATCCGGTTCACATCGTCGGCGGCGGACTCGCGGGGAGCGAGGCCGCGTGGCAGCTCGCCGAGCGCGGGCACGACGTGATTGTGCGCGAGATGCGTGGGGTGCGTGGAACCCCGGCTCACAAGACCGACCGGTTCGCCGAGCTCGTGTGCTCGAACACGTTCAAGAGCACCGAGACATCGAACGCGCACGGCCTGCTCAAAGCGGAGATGCGGCTCCTCGGCTCGGTCGTGCTATGGGCGGCCGACCAAGCACGCGTTCCGGGAGGGACCGCGCTCGCCGTGGACCGCGACGTTTTCTCGGCGGCGGTACACGAACGCGTAACGTCGCATCCGCGAATCAACGTCGTGCGCGAGGAGGTCGTGTCGCTGCCGAGCCCGGGCATCGTCGCCACGGGGCCGCTGACGTCCGATGCGTTGAGTGAGGCGATTCGCGCGCGACTCGGCGTCGAGTCGTTGGCGTTCTACGACTCGATCGCGCCGATCGTCGCGCAGGAGTCGATCGACGAGTCGGTCGTTTTCCGCGCGTCGCGCTACGGCAAGGAGACGATGGACGCCGGCGACGCCGAAGGCGGAGCGTACCTCAACTGTCCGTTCACGCGCGAACAGTACGAGGCGTTCATCGACGCGATCGTTGCCGCCGACCAGCATCACGGCCACGAATTCGACGAAGTGCCGTACTTCGAAGGCTGCATGCCGGTCGAGGAGATGGCGCGGCGTGGGCGCGAGACGCTTCGCTTCGGGCCGATGAAGCCTGTCGGTCTCCGCGATCCGCACACGGGACGCGAGCCCTATGCCGTCGCGCAGCTCAGGATGGAAGATCGCGGCGGGCGGATGTGGAACATCGTCGGATTCCAGACGCGGCTCCGCATACCGGAGCAGCAGCGTGTGTTCCGCATGCTCCCCGGCCTGGAGAACGCCGAGTTTCTCCGTTTTGGCTCGATTCACCGAAACGCGTACGTGAATTCGCCGGCGTCACTCACCGCGCATCTGTCGCTGCGAGACGACCCGGCGACGCTGTTCGCCGGGCAGCTGACCGGCGTCGAGGGATACACGGAGAGCACGGCGACCGGGATTCTCGCGGCGATCAACCTGTCGCGGATATTGGCTGGAGACGCCCCGGTACTGCCGCCGCCCACGACGATGATCGGGGCGTTATATCGCTACCTGCGCGAGGCGGACCCGAAGCACTTCCAGCCGATGAACGCCAACTTCGGTCTCCTCGACGAGTTGCCGGAGCGCGTGAAGGACAAGCGCGTGAAGCGCGAGCGATTCGCCGAGCGCGCGCTCGCCGCGATGGCCGAGTGGGGCGGGCGCGAGTCGGTGACGCTCGCCGCGCTCGCGGCGCCCGAGCGGGCGTCGGCGTGACGGAGCTAGACCCCCGTCGCATAGACGTCCGCGACTTTCTCGACCATCTCGCGAAAGAGCGGGACGTGTCGCCGAACACGGTGCGCGCGTACGACCGCGACCTCACCGAATTCGTCCGCTTTCTGAGCCTCTACTATTCGGGCGGCGAGTGGACGTGGCAGGGCGTCGACCGAATCGCGATGCGCGGCTTCCTCGGCCATCTCGCTCGGCGCAAGCTCTCGAAACGATCGATGGCGAGAACGCTGTCCGGCGTGCGGAGCTTCTACCGGTACCTGCACCGCAGCGAGGTCGTCGACACGAATCCCGCGCGGGCAGTCGGCGCGCCGCGGCTCGAGAAGTATTTGCCGGCGTATCTCGATCGGGCACAGATCGATCTGCTCTTTCAGATGGCCGAAGTGCGCGCGTGGGAAGGGCGCTTCGTGGACGTGCGCAACCTCGCGATCCTCGAGGTCTTTTATTCGACGGGCATGCGCTTGTCGGAGCTCCAAGGTTTGAGCCGCGGCGACCTGGACATGGTGATGCAGCAGGCGAAGGTGCGCGGCAAGGGGCGGAAAGAGCGGATCGTCCCCGTCGGCAATCACGCGATCCTCGCGCTGCGAAACTACGAGTCGAAGCGTGACGAGTTGTTGCGGTCGACGGGGCGCCAGGGAGACAGAAGCGCCGTGTTTCTTTCGCGAAACGGCCGGCGAATCGGCGTGCGGGCGGTCCAAAAGGTCGTGACCGGTTTCCTCAAGCAGATCGACGAAGACGCCGGACTGAGCGTTCACTCGCTGCGCCACACGTTTGCCACCCATTTGTTGGACGCGGGCGCGGATCTGCGGGCCGTGCAGGAGCTTCTGGGGCACGCATCTATCTCCACGACGCAGATTTACACGCACACGAGCGTCGAGCGCCTCAAGACGGTCTACCAGAAGGCTCACCCGCGCGCGTGAGCCGGCCGGGTCGGGAAAGCGGGAGCCCTCGCCGCCCGCGCTAGGTTACGTGGTATGAACGAGCAAGGCGGAATGCTGCCACCCATCCGCGCCACCACGATTCTGGCCGTGCGACGGGGAGGGAAGGTCGCGATCGGCGGGGATGGACAGGTCACGGTCGGCGAGACGGTCATGAAATCGCACGCGCAGAAGGTGCGTGTGCTCAAGGGCGGCAAAGTGGTCGCCGGCTTCGCGGGAGCGGCGGCCGACGCGATGACGTTGTTCGAGAAGTTCGAGGAGAAGCTCGAGCGCTATCCGGGGAATCTTCCGCGCGCGGCGGTGGAGCTCGCCAAGGATTGGCGAAGCGACCGCGTTTTGCGGCGGCTCGAGGCGATGCTGATCATCGCCGACAAGGACCACGGGTTCATCGTGTCCGGCACCGGCGAGTTGATCGAGCCGGACGACGGCATTCTCGCCATCGGGTCCGGCGGCTCGTACGCGCTGGCGGCGGCGCGCGCGCTGGCGGCGGCCACGGAGCTCGATGCGACGGAAGTCGTCAAGCGGGCGATGAACATCGCGGGCGAGATCTGCATTTATACGAATACAAACATTTCAGTTCTAGAAGCATCCTGATCGATGCCGTCCAGTCGCACTCAGCAGGCGCTCGCGCGCCTCGCCGACCTCACCCCCCGCCAGATCGCCGCGGAGCTGGACCGATACATCGTCGGCCAGGCCGACGCGAAGAAAGCGGTCGCCATCGCCCTCCGAAACCGCTGGCGGCGCCAGCGCGCCCCCGACGCGATTCGCGAAGAGATCTCGCCGAACAACATCATCCTCATCGGGCCCACGGGCGTCGGGAAGACGGAGATCGCGCGCCGCTTGGCCAAATTGGCGGGCGCGCCGTTCATCAAGGTCGAGGCCTCCAAATTCACCGAAGTCGGCTACGTCGGCCGCGACGTGGAGTCGATGGTGCGCGACCTGGTCGAGAGCGCGATCGACATGGTGCGCAGCGAGCGGGAGGCCGAGGTCGAGGACCTCGCCCACGAGCGCGTGGACGAGCGGCTCCTCGATCTGCTGCTGCCGCCGCCCGGCACCCAGGCGCCGGCCGCCGCCGCTTCGCAGGCCGCGGGTGCGACGCCTGGCGACGGCGTAGCGCAGGAAAAGCCTGAGCCTCCCCCGCGTCCGGCTCCATCCCCGTCGGCGTCGGCCGTGGACGACGCGCTCGGTGTGTTCCTCGTTTCGGGCGCCGGAACCGTCACGAAGGAAACGGTGGACGTCGCCCAGGAGCGCTACAAGCGGACGCGGGACAAGCTCAAGCAGCTCCTCATCGATGGACGCCTCGAGGACCGTGAAGTCGAAGTCGAAGTGACGCCGCAGGCGGCGCCGATGTTCGACGTGCTCGCCTCGCAGGGCGCGCCGGAAGGGATGGACAACTTCGCCGACATGCTCAAGGAGATGCTGCCGAAGCGCAAGAAGAAGCGCACGGTCAAGATCTCCGAGGCGCGGCGGATACTGTTCGAGCAAGAGCTCGAAAAGTTGATCGACTTGGAGGACGTCACCGCCGACGCGCTCGACCGCGTCGAGAAGCTGGGCATCATCTTCCTCGACGAGATCGACAAGATCGCGGGCGAACGGTCGCAAATGGGCGGGCCGGACGTCTCGCGGGAAGGCGTGCAGCGCGACCTGCTGCCGATCGTCGAGGGCTCCAACGTCCAGACGAAATACGGCATGGTGAAGACCGACCACGTCCTCTTCATCGCCGCCGGGGCGTTTCACGTCTCGAAGCCGAGCGACCTCATTCCCGAGCTGCAGGGCCGCTTCCCGATTCGCGTCGAGTTGAAGCCGCTCACCGAGAAAGATTTCGTGCGGATCATGACCGAGCCGGAGAACGCGTTGACGAAACAGTACGCGGCCCTCGTCGAAGCCGAGGGGGCGAAGCTGGATTTCGCCGAGAGCGGCATCGCCGAGATCGCCCGCATCGCCGCGCTGGTGAACGAGCGGATGGAGAACATCGGCGCGCGCCGTCTTCACACGGTCATGACGACGTTGCTCGAGGACGTGCTGTTCGAGCTTCCCGATCGCGGCAAGGACGCGATCTCGGTGGACGGCACAGTCGTGCGGGACCGCCTCAAGGCGATCGTCGAAGACGAAGATCTGCGAAAATACATCCTCTAATTTCCGCGTTCGGGCTGGCGGCCGGCATCGCCGCCAGCCATCTTCGGGCGTCTCTCCTCTCGCCCCCTTAGAGCCTCCGAGTGGCCGGCATCGCGCCGTGGGTCTCCGTCGAACCGAACGAGAATAAGGCCGCAATCTTAGGCGTGCTTCCGTTTCGCCAAGGGTCGGTGACGTTCCGGATTCCGCCGACCGTCGTTCCCGCCGGCGCCGGCGGAATTCTCGTCTTCGCGTGGACGATCCTGACCGGCGTGAACTCGCCGTTCGCCTACTGGCACTTCGAGTCGCGTGTGGGGGCCGAGCGACAGAACTGGTTTTCGATGCTCGTCGCGGGCGACCCCGCGGGCGGCAGCAAGACGAGCAACTCGCAGGCGTTCTGGCTGCCGATGCCGATCGACCGCAATCTCACCGTGACGCTCTTCATGAACGATCTGACCTCGCACACGAACCGGGGCCAGGTCGAGATCCACGGCTATTACCCCGGAACGAAGCGTCGTGATCGATCCGCCCGACGGTAGTCCGCCGCCGCCCGGATTCTCGCACGACCGCTACCAGATCGTGCGTGAGCTCGGCCACGGCGGGATGGCAACCGTATATCTCGCGCGAGACGCGCGATACCAGCGGGAAGTCGCCATCAAGGTTCTCAGTCCGGAAATCTCGCACGGCGTAGGGAGCGACCGGTTTCAGCGGGAAATCGCCGTCGCCGCGAAGCTGACGCATCCGCACATCGTGCCGTTGCTCGACTCGGGCGAGCACGACGGCGCCCTCTGGTTCACCATGCCGGTGCTCGACGGGCACTCGCTTCGCGACCGTCTCGATCGCGAGCACAGCCTCCCGATCGGCGACTCGGTGCGCATCGCCATCGAGGTCGCGGGCGCCCTCACGTACGCGCACGAGCACGGTGTCATTCATCGCGACATCAAACCGGAGAACATTCTGTTCAGCGGTGGGAGCGCGATCGTCACCGACTTCGGGTTGGCAAAGAGCACGGAGTCGGCCGGCGGCGAGTCGCTGACCAGAACCGGCATGGCCGTCGGCACGGCGCTCTACATGAGCCCCGAGCAATCCACCGGCGAACCGCTCGACGCGCGCACCGACGTCTACAGCCTTGGCTCCGTGTTGTACGAGATGCTCACCGGCGAGCCGCCGTACGTCGGCAGAACGCTGCAGGCTGTCATCGCGAAGCGTCTCTCGGATCCGGTGCCGAGCGCACGCCGGCTGCGGCCAACCGTATCGCCGGCACTCGACGCGATCATCGAGCGCGCGTTGGCCAGACACCCGGCCGACCGTTTCCCGTCGACGGCGGCGTTCGCGGAAGCGCTCTCACGCCTGGCGCCGTACGCGGGAGACGGCGCCTCGACCGATGTGGCGACGACGGTGCCGGTCGCGACGACGTCGCCGCCGGTCGCCGCGCGGGCGAGACGGCGCCGCCGCGTGCTGGCGATGGTCGCGGTCTTCGCGGCGGCGGTCGTCACCGCCCAGCTGGCCCGCGGCTATCGGTCGCGCGCCGCCGCCGCGTCACCGCCGCGTTCGATCGCCGTCCTTCCGTTCACCAACGAGAGCGCCGACAAGGACCAGGAATACTTCAGCGCCGGAATGACGGACGAGCTGATGGGCGCGCTCGCGGCGATCAAGCAGCTGCGCGTTGCCGCGCGTGCATCGTCGTACGCGGTCAAGAACCAGGGGACCGACATCAAGAAGATGGGGCGCGCGCTGGGCGTCGACGCCGTCCTGGAGGGCGCGGTTCGAAAGGCCGGCGACCACGTGCGCGTCTCGGTCGACCTCGTGAACGTCTCGAACGGCAGCATCATCTGGAACGAGACCTACGACAAGAACGTGAGCGACGTGTTCGCGATGCAGGAACAGATCGCCGAAGCCATCGTCGCCGCCGTGAAGATCCAGTTGACGGATCAGCGCGCAATCGTGCCCCGCTCGACCGGCGACGTCGACGCGTACGAGATGTATCTGCGCGGCCGCCACGCCGTGGACATGCGCACGCCCCATGCGCTGGACGACGCGACGAACTGGTTCCGCAAGGCCGTAGACCGCGATCCGCTCTACGCGCGCGCCTGGTCCGGCCTGGCCGACGACTATCTGCTGCAGGCGCTCAACCTCTATGCGGTGCCGAAGGAAGCGTTCGCGCAGGGCGAGGCCGCGGCGCGACGCGCGCTCGCCCTGGACTCGACGCTGGCCGACGCGCACACCTCGCTGGCGACGGTTCTCTTCTTGTCCCACCGCGACTTCGCGGGCGCCGCGGCCGAGTACGATCGCGCCGTCGCCCTCGACCCGTCGTATCCGTCGGCCCACTACTTCTATTCGTTGATGCTCATCGGCACCGACTCCGCACGAGCGGAATCGGAAGCGCGTCGGGCGCAGGAGCTGGACCCTCTCTCGCCCCCGATGGCCCAAGCCGTCGGGATCGTGCGCGTGGGGCTGGCCCACTACGCCGAAGCAATTCCGCCCCTCCGCGCCGCCGTGGCGCTCGATCCCGATTACTACTTTCCTCATGCGTGGCTGTCGATTGCGCTGGCACACAGCGGCGCCGGCGACGAGGCGGTCGCCGAAGCGAAGCGTGCGGTGCAGCTCAACCCCTCGAGCACGCTCGTGCTGGACTACCTCGGCGAGGTGTACGCCGAAACGGGCAACCGCGCCGCAGCGCTCGCCGTCGCCCAGCGCATCGATTCGATTTCCAAGAGCCGTCCGGTGTCCGGCGTCTACACCGCGCGTATCTACGACCGCCTCCACGACGGCGCGTCCGCGTTCCGGTGGCTCGACTACGCGCTCGCCAACGGAGAGGGACAGCTCTCCCAGCTCTTCTACTTCGACAGCTTCCCCTACATCTCGCAGGATCCGCGATTCAAACAGCTCGCGAGGCAGCTCGGGTTGAAGCGGTAGTCCCCCCCCCCACGTGGCCTCCAGGGCTGCGGACGGATCATCCTCAACGAGGGAGCGATGAAGAACAGACGCGCAGGAACCTCATCTGTCGTCCTACTCGCTTTGTCGGTTGCGATCACGATCGTCGCCGCGTGCGGCGGCAACCCACCGCGGTCGGCGGACGCCTCTCACAATCCGGGTGCGCCCGCCGACTCGTACCGGTACACTGCGCCGCCAGCCGTCCGGACGTATCCGTCCCCAAACGCGACGATTCAATCGTGGATCGCCGCGAACAACGATGTCGCCATCCGCGCACACGGCTGGGACATCTGGCAGTCGATCACGACGGCCACGCGGTTCAATCAGATGCCCGTCTGGCAGACGTGGTTCTCGGGATACGAGATCTTCGAGGAGACTACTCAGACGACCCTCTTCGCTCGGTCGAAGCGCGGAGTGGTCCAGTTCGGTGCGCGGAGAGACGTCCCCCGGTTGGCGCCGGTGCCCCGCGGGCGAATGGACAATCTTCCGTACGTCCACGCCGAGCGAGTGTTCGCGTTCAACCGCTTCACGCTGTCGACCGCCTCGTTCATCTATGAGAACAAGTTGAACAAGGCACAGACCCTCTCGGACACGAACGTTGCGTTCGAGAAGCGGAGGACGCCGACTGCTTCCCGCGCGATCCTCACGTCGCCCGACTCGACCGACCGGATGTCGTTCGTGCTCAAGCCGGTCTATCAGTTCATCTCGGGAACGGAGGTGACCGCGGTCCCCTACTGGTTCGGCGACAGCTCCAGAGCGACGACCGATTCGGCGAACCCGATCGCATCGACCTGGCGCCAGGCCGTCGCGGTCGACCCCACTGGGAAGCTGCAGCCGGGTGATTCGGTCTGGTTGCCCGTGAACAATGAGGGCTACAAGAAATGCCTGGTGGTGCCGCTGTCGGCGTTCTACTGGATCCGAATCACGAAAGAGGACTCGATCGCGTTCACCCAGTTCGGCGCGGCGAATGGCGACTTCATCGGCGTCGCGAACGACACGAGCTTCCAGGCGGTGATTCAGGCAGTTCGCCCGGGGAACATCGGCCTGTTGATGGCGATGCACGTCACAGGAAAGGAGATCCCGAACTGGACATGGCAATCGTACTGGTGGTCCATCAATCCGCAGGACCCGCACTTCGGAAGGGACCGGCCGTCGACGATCCCGGCGCCATGGAACCACTACAACATGACCGTCGCGTATTACATGATGCGGAACAACGGGGCTCAGAACATCGCGTACAATCCATATCTCGAGTCGAGCTTGTCCGGCTACCTCCCCAAGCCGGGCGGCAAACCGACCGATTCCGTCTTCTGGACCGGCGTGACGACGAATTGCATGTCCTGTCATCGCCGAGCGTCGGTGGGCTTCTACATGGACCCCAAGGGAGACACCGTCGCGGCCACCGGCGCGCCCTACGGCAATGACATGAACGTGAGCGCCGGCGACACCGTCGTCTTCACGCAGCCAGTCTCCGGCCTGCCGTATCGCATGCCGGTCCTCAAGACGGACTTTCTCTGGTCCGTCGCGATCCGCTGGGGCGGGAAAGTGGTGATCAGGTCCGACCGGGCGAAGACTCCATAGGAGGCCGAGCCCGGGGCGCTGGCGGTGCGCGTTAATTTCCGCGCATGTCCAGGCTGCCCACCGATTTTCTCGCCATTCCGGATTTCACCCGCGCGCAGCTCGACGGGCTGTTCGCGCTCGCCGAGTCGATGCGCGCGGGCAAATACAAGAAGCGTCCGCTCGAGGGAAAGACGCTCGCCATGATCTTCATGAAGGCGAGCACGCGCACCCGCGTCTCGTTCGAGGTCGGGACCTTCCAGCTCGGCGGGCACGCGCTCTTTCTCTCGCCGCGCGACGTGCAGCTCGGCCGCGGCGAGCCGATCGCGGACACCGCGCGCGTGCTGTCGCGATACGTCGACGGCATCATGATTCGGACGTTCGCGCACCAGGACATCGAGGAGCTGGCGAAATACGCGGATGTGCCCGTCATCAACGGGCTCACGGACATGCTGCACCCGTGCCAGGTGCTCGCCGATCTCCTCACGGTTCGCGCGGAATTCGGAGGGCAGATCGCCGACAAGAAGTACGCGTGGATCGGTGACGGAAACAACATGGCGAACTCGTGGATCAACGCGGCCTACCGCTTCGGGTTCGACCTCGACCTCGCGTGCCCGAAGGGCTACGAACCCGCCGACCATCTCCTCGCTCGGGCGCAGAAGGCGGCGAAGGTACGTGTTCTGCGTGATCCCACCGAAGCGGCGGAAGGCGCGCACGTCATCAGCACCGACGTCTGGGCGTCGATGGGGCAGGAGCAGGAGCAGAAGGAGCGCGAGCGAGCGTTCAAAGGATTCACGGTGAGCCCATCACTCATGAAAGCGGCCGACAAGAAGGCGATCTTCCTGCACTGCCTCCCCGCGCACCGTGGCGAAGAGGTTTCGGCCGACGTGATCGACGGTCCGCAGAGCCGCGTCTGGGACGAAGCCGAGAATCGCCTCCATGTACAGAAGGCGGTCATGGCCGCCCTGATGGGCGGAGAAGCGCTGGCATGAGCGCCGCGGGCGATCTCGAGGGCGGACGCGCCCCGGACTTCTCGGGAATCACGGACAGCGGGGAGACCCTCAAGCTCTCGTCCTTTCACGGACAGACGGTGGTCCTGTTCTTTTATCCCAAGGACGATACCCCTGGGTGAACGGTCGAGGCGTGTTCCTTTCGGGACACCCTCCCTCGGTTCGAGGGACTCGACGCGGTGGTGATCGGAGTGAGCCCCGACTCGCCGAAATCACATCAGAAGTTCAAGAAGAAGTACGACCTTCCCTACACGCTCATCGCCGACGTCGATCACGCGATCGCCGTGAAGTACGGCGCGTGGGGCGAGAAGTCGATGTTCGGGAAGAAGTACATGGGAATTTTGCGGACCACGTTCGTCATCGATGCGTCGGGCAGGGTCTCCCGGGTCTTCGAGAAGGTGAAACCCGAAGGACATGGGGAAGAAGTCGCGAAGTTCTTGGCCGTGGAAAAAGCTAGAACTTGAGCGAGACTTCCGGACACCGAGACTTCCCACGTCCGAGACGGCCAAACTCCGAACTGCCGAACTCCGAAACGTCCACACTCGAAACTTTCGAGACTCCGAGACTCCCGAACTCCGAAAAACTACGTTCGGCCTTAGCCGACTTCGGCTTTCGGCGGTGTCGGCCCTCGGCAGTTTCGCCCCTTCGGCCCTCGGCAGTTTCGGAGTTCGGCAGTTTCGGTCTGCAGGCAGTGTCGGCTTTCGGCAGTTCTCATCCCGCCGCTACCGTCGCGCCAACCGTAGCAACAAATGTCTCTTCACGTCGCTCCACTCCGGAGCGATGATGCTGTACTGGTGCGTATCCCTCGCCGTTCCGTCTCGGCGCGCCATGTGATGGCGGAGAACGCCGTCCTTCCGCGCGCCGAGCCGCTCGATCGCGCGCTGTGAAGCGAAGTTGAAGTTGTCGGTGCGCAGGCCGACGACGGCGCACTCGAGCGTCTCGAACGCGTGCGTCAGCAGAAGGAGCTTGCACGTCGTGTTGACGTGCGTGCGCTGAAAGCGCGCCGCGTACCACGTCCAGCCGATCTCCACGCGGTCGATCGGCGCGACGATGTCATGGTATCGTGTACTGCCGATGATGTCGCCGCTGTTCGTGTCGCGCACGGCCCACGGAAGCATGTGCCCTTCGCGCTGGCCGGAGAGTGCGGTTTCGATGTAGGCCGCCACCTGGTCGGGCGCCGGAACCGATGTGTACCAGATCTCCCAGAGATTTCCGTCGGCCGCCGCCGTCGCGAGACCTGCGCGGTGGTCCTGGTGGAGAGGTTCGAGACGAATGCCGTTGCCATCGAGGACGACGGGGCGGGGATGGATCACGTTACGACTTGTCCAATGAAGGAAAGAGCGGCGGACTCGCTTTACGGGCGTCCGGTCGGCTCTTGATATAATCCGAGCACGTTCCCGCCGGGGTCGCGGAATCTCGCGGTCAGTTCAGGAGCGTCGACGCCGAGGGGTTGCACGATCGTTCCGCCGTTCGCCTCGATCGTGCGGCACGTTTCCTCGACGCTGTCGACCATGATGTACACGAGCAGGCCCGGCGTCGTCGACGCGGCGCGTCCGACCACGAACGTCCCACTCACCGCGCCGGTCGCGTCGTCGAAGGCCTGCGTGCCGTTGCCCCGCGTGCGCATTCGCCATCCGAACACTCTCGCGTAGAACGAAGCCGATTGACCCACGTTCGAGGCCGGTATCTCGAGATAGCAAACCTTTCCGTGCGTTGCGCTCGCCATCCGTGCTCCATTCTCGAAGAAACGCCCGTCGGCTCACTCTGAAAACTACGAGGCCTTCAATCCCTCTAGTCCGTCGCTGGAGGTGATCCGATCCACCGTCCGGTGATCGCGTAGGCGAGGGGCAGGGTCGCCAGCCAGCCGATGGTTCCTACGATGAACGCACCCAACGCGGCGATCATGGCCGTGCCGACGACGATCGTCCAGACTCCGACCGCAGCCTCGAACGTGGGGTTCTGTGTTGCCGCGCGGGCGTTGGCGCGCGCCGCCGCTCCTGGGGCGATCCGGTCCAGCCACGCCGGCGCCGGCCGTGGGTGGGCACGCGATGAGTCCATCGCCTGCTGGAACTGCTTTACCGCGTTCCGGTCGATCTTCGCTGCCTGGAGACCAAAGAACCCGATCAGCACCACTCCGACCGCCACCACCGCCGAAATCCAACTCGAGGTCCGCGTGAATCGCTTGCCCCGTTCGCGAGCAATCGCGGCGCCGATGCCCATGCCGATCGCCGCGACCAGCGCGCCGCCGAGCGTGAGGGTGGCCGTCAGCAACAACGCAGCGACGCCGGCCACGCCGGCCACGACGCGTTTCGCGCTGAAACGCCGCGCCGCGGTGATCGTGGGCGCTGCTTCGGTCGAATAGTTGTCGAGGTCCATTGGCCGAGTCGGGGTTCGGTGACCGTCTGGTCCAAAAAAACGACGCCCTCATTTCCAAATGTGGAATGAGGGCGTCGTTTCGTCCAACCCATCGGGTTCCGTTACGATCCGATCCCGGCCGAACGGTCGATGCAGGCCGATGGCGCGCCTTTGGTGAAGAGCGGGTTGTTGTCAGCCTCTTCCTGCGGGATCGGGAGGTTGACGTCCGTCCCGAAGTTGGCGCCCGCTTTCGAGGTGTTGGTCGGCTCGTACGGCCCGGTTGGGAAGACCGCGTCGGCGCTGCGCCCGTACTGCCAGATCAGGCGGCGCATGTCGCCGAGGCGGTGGCCCGTGAGGAACAGGTTGAGCGCGCGCTCGGTAAACAGCAGGTTCTGGCGGCCCGCCACCGACGCCGGAACGTCCGCCGAGTTGAGCGGCGGCGGCGGATCCAGCGGCAGGCTGTTGGCCGCGCCATCGGCCGTGTAGGTCAATGCGTGCGCGCGCGCGTCGTTCAGGTTCGCCAGGAACCCGCCGGCGTCGTTCGCCGCCAGCGCCGCTTCGGCCTGGATGAGCCGCGCTTCGGTACCCAGGGCAAGCGGCGTCGGAGAGCTGCGGTCGCTGTATTTCGTCGTGAGGAACAGTTCCGTCTCACCGTCGAAGCCCGGGCCGGCGTCGATGATCGGCACGCGGGGATCGCCGAGCGAAACGAACGGCAGGCCGTTCGTGCCTTCCTGGTCGCCCACCGCGAACCGGGCTTCGAGATAGTTGAACGCGAAGAGGGCGTTGTTCTGCCGGCCGGTGTTCTCGTCGTGCTGAATGCTGTAGTTGAACGTCGACGGCACCTGCGCGACGGCGACCGCCGCCTGCGCCGGCTGGTTCAAGTCGAGCAGTGCGCGTCCCTTGCCGATCCTGGCCAAGTTGAGCGCCGTCGTACCACCGCTAGCCGTCGCCGAGGTAATGGCCGAATCGAATTTCGCGACCGCCGCGGTGAGGATCTGCCGGCCGGTCTGGGCGGCGCCGTACGTGAACGTGCCGTCGTCATTCACCTTGCTCGACGGGACGCCGTTGCAATAGGTCTCCGCGATCATGACGTACGTGAACGCGGCCAGCGCCTGAACCTCGGCGCCCTGCGGGTTCGTCGGATCGAACTGACGGAACCGGCTCGCGACCAGGTCAGCCGTCGCACGTGCGCGTTGGATGTCCTGAAAGGTCTGGAGCGTGGTGCCGTTGATTTGCTTCGTGGCACGGCGATCGACCTCGATGCGCGTGTTGAACGTTTCGGCGTCGACCAGCTCGTCCGCGAGCAGCCCGGACATCTGCGCGAGCCCCTCGTTGAGATCCAGTCCGGTGCCATAGCCGCCGGCATAGCCGACCTGAAAATCGCCGATGGCCGCGGCGTAGGCCGCGGGGAGCGCGGCCGGTCCGGAGATGTCCGAGGGTCGCACGACGTCGGGCGTCGGCGCGACGAGCAGGCTGTCCTGGTTGCACGCCGCCAAGATCGCCACGCCCGCCAACGCGCCGGCCGCGACGGTGCGTCCGAGGTATTTGGAATGCAGCATTGAAGTTATCATATGTGTCGAATGATCCTCAGAACGAAAGCGCGAGGCGCGCGGTGAAATACCGCACCTGCGGCATCGTCAGGAAGTCGGTGGTCGTGAAGTTCGCCTGCGCGCCGGCGTTGAGCTCGGGATCGAGGCCGGTATAGTTCGTCCACGTGTGCAGGTTGCGCCCGGCGAGCGTGAGCGTCGCGTTCGCGGCGCGCATCTGCGCCGCGAACCGCTGCGGCAGCGTGAGCGTCAGCGCGACTTCGCGCAGCTTCGTGAACGACGCGTCTTCGATGTACCCGCCGGTCGTGCCGAGCGTCGACGCCGCGTCCTGCGCGGCCGCCTGCTGGAACAGGTTGCCGGAGTTCGGCTGCTGCACCGGCGCGCCGTTCAAGAAGATCGCGTTCCGGTAGACGTTGGTGAGGTTGTAGATCTTCTGACCGCCGCGGTGGTCGAACGTCGCGGTGATGCGTGCGAACTTTCCAAGCGACAACGACGGGACGATGTTGAGCTCGACCGTCGGAAACGGAGTGCCGGCGTACGATGCCGAGTCGGCGATCGTGTATTCGCAGCCGGGGCTCCCCGGCCCGTTCGGGCAGGCGATCATGCCGTCGTGGTTCGCGTCGGTCACCGACGTGATCTGGCGAACGTAGTACGCGCCGAGCGGCAGGCCGGGTTTGAAGATCTGGGTGTCGTCGAAGCCGGTCGTGAACTGCGGTATGGGCACCCCGCTCTCGTCCACACCAAGCGCGTCGAGCCGGTTCGAGTTCCACGCGCCGTTGAGCCGCAGGTCGAAGTGGTAGTTGTTGCGGTCGAGCAGGTCCATGTCGAGCACCGCCTCGTGGCCCCAGTTGCTCACCCTTCCCAGGTTCTGGAAACGGTTCGTCGCCGATCCGAGGGATGGCGCGAGCACGACGTTCACCAGCTCATCGCGCGTGACCTTGTTGTAGTGCGTGTACTCGATGCTCACGCGATCGTGGAAGAGCGCGAGATCGAAGCCGGCTTCGGTCTCCGTCGACTTCTCGGGCTTGAGGTTCGGGTTGCCCGCGCCGCCGACCGTAAACGCCGGGACGTCGGTGCCGTTGAGGGTCACCGCCACCGGATTGTAGAACTGTTCCGCGGCGAGATAGCCTGGATTCTGTCCCGCCGAGCCCATCGCCGCGCGAAGCCGCAGCGACGAGATCATCGAGAACCGGTTGCGCGGGAAGAAGTCTTCGTCGCTCAGCACCCACGAACCGCTCACCGACGGATAGTAGACGCGACGGAAGTCGACGCCGAACGCGCTGTTGCGGTCCGTCCGCGCGGCCACCGTGAGGAAACGCTTGTCCGCCCAACCGATCTCCTCTCGGCCGAGGAAGCCGAGCGTCTTCACGTCACTGTTGGTCTCACTGACCGCGAAGCGCGCCGTCGTTCCGGCGAGCGACGACGTGCCGGCGAGCAGCTTCGCGCCGAACGCGTCGGTGCGCGTGAAGCCGACGTCGGAGTACTGCGTGCCGAGCGTGGAGACGAAGCGGAAGTTGTCGTAGTGATACGTCGCCGACGCGTTCGCGTTGGCCGTGTAGTTCGTCACGATCGCGCGCTCGATGCTACGATAGCCGTCCTCGCTGTTCTGGTCGACGTCGAGCACGGCGGGCGGAAGCGTCTCGTTGTCGTTGCGGTGATTGATGTCCGCGCCCAGCGTTCCGTTGACCGAGAGCCAGCCGAGCGGCGTCCAGTTGCTCGTCAGGCCGCCGATGAGGCGCTGCACCTGCTGCCGTGTGTTGATGTTGAAGAACGAGTTCGGATCGATGCCGGGGTTGAAGTAGCCGTGGCTCACCGAATCCGCCCCGCCGGAGCAGAGGCCCGGGTGCTGCTTGGCGCCGACCGGCGTGCAGTCGGCCGCGCGGCCGAGGAGCGACGCCGAGATTACGCCGAACGAGTTGTTGTCGTTCTGCGGGCGGCGCAGGTCGCTGTTGATGTAGCCGACGTTCAGGTTCATGTCGAGCGCCCGCGTCAGCTGCGTCCGGACGTTCGTGCGGAGATTCAAACGCTGCTCCGCGTTCACCGCGATCACGCTCTGTTCGCGCGAGTACTCGCCCGACACGTAATACGCCGCGGCGTCCGATCCGCCGGCGACGCTCGCTCCGGCCAGCCGGCGATCGCCGGTGCTCTCGATCCCCGCCGCCTTGAGCGGATCGTTCGAAACGGTGGAATCGACGCCGACGCACGCATTGCTGGCGCCGGAGGTGCGGCGCGACAGGTTGCAGTTGGTGACCAACGCTCCCGACGACGTGTGGCCGTACGCGCGCAGGTTGAGTGGATAGTCGTTGATGTCCGTCAGGTTGCCGCTCTCGGCGAACGCGTCCCATCGCGTTTGGCCGGCGCGGCCGTGCTTCGTGGTGATCTGGATGACGCCGTTCGACGCGGCCGTTCCGTACAACGCCGCGGCGGCGGGACCCTTGATCACTTCGATTGTCTCGATCTCCTCGGGGTTGATGTCGTTGAAGCGCGAGGGAAGCTGTCCGCCCGTGCCCTGCGCCGACGACTGCGACGAATTGTCCGCGCGAACGCCGTCGATGATGAGGAGCGGATCGTTCGAGAGCGAAATGGAGTTCGAGCCGCGGATACGGATGCGCGCGCCCGCGCCGATCTCGCCGGCGGCCTGTTGCACGACCACGCCGGCGACCCGCGAGCTGAGCGCGTCGGACAGCGTGCTGATCGCGGCTTTCGGGATCGCCGAGCTGTCGATCGTCGCGGTCGGCGCGCCGTTGGCGCGCTTGAGCTGCGTCTCACCCGTCGCGGTGATCGTCAGCGCGTCGAGTGTCGTCACGGCCGGAGACAACGTGAAATCGGCCGTCGTGGTGTTCTCCCCGGCGACGACCAAGGAACGAGATGCCGCGCCGTACCCGATGCGCTGGACGGCGAGCTGGACGGTGCCCGCGGGCACACCCGGGATGCGATATGCCCCCGAGTCGTTGGTCGCGGCGCCGCGCGTCGTGCCGACGATACGAATCTGGACGCCGGCGAGCGGGCGGTTCGTCGTGCGCTCGATCACGCGTCCCACGATGGTCCCGGTGCTCTGAGCGAGCGCGGGCGAGGCAAGAGCCAACGCCGCACCGGCAACGAGCAAACGTCGCACTACAAAACGCATGAGCGTTCTCCTGTTGAACCGTACCGTTGTAAGAAAAGTGCAATGATCACCGGCCACGCCGTGTCCGGACTATTACAACCTGCTGATACGATGCACTCGTCACTTCACGCGGCGGGAACTCACGCGTGCGTGAAAATCGTTTCATGGTGTTGGCAAGTGACGATCGGGCCTCGGCGTGTGCCGAGGAGGTCGCGAGGCGGAGCACGTGGGTGCGCTGCTGACGCCGCCGCGCGGTCCGCTCAAAATCAGGCGGCATTGCCGTTCCAAGAATTGACGGCTCAGTAACGGCCCTCAGCCGCACCGGACAATGACGCGAGCGAGACTTACGCCGCCGCCGGAGAGCGGGCGGGCCGGATCCTGGATAAATCCACACGCAAGGGCGGTGTAAACCGACTATCCAAAAGTGGCCGCGGCACGCACACTTTAGCGTTTAGTCGATACCCCACACCGAGGTCGTCCCATGCGCCGTGTCACTCGGCTCGCCCTCCTCGTTCTGTCGGTCTCGTTCACGCTCGGCATGCGCGCGTCGGCCCAGCCGCTCCAAACCGCCGACGAAATCATCGCGCGCTACCTGCAGCGGGTGGGCGGAGCGCAACGCCTCCGCGCCGTGCTGTCGGTGCGACGGTATGGCCACTTCTATGGCGGCGGAGGATTCGAGGCCGTCGTCGCGTACGAGAACGGCCGGCCGAACAAGGTGAGAGAGGAGTTCACCTTCGGCGGGCTCACCGGAGTTACCGCGTTCGACGGCAAGAGCGGTTGGAAAATCGAGCCGTGGGCCGGGAAAAAAGACGCCGAGCCGCTTGGCGAAGACGAAACGAAGGGCATCGTCGAGGACGCCGAGTTCGAGGACCCGCTCTTCGATTACAAGGCGCGTGGTAACACCGTTACGCTCGTCGGCACGGATCAGATCGAAGGGACCGACGTCTACAAGATGATGGTGGCGCTCGCCAGCAACGGCGACGTGCGTACGTACTATCTCGATGCCGAGTCGTGCGTCCCGATCAAATATGAAGTGAAACGAACGGTGCGCGGGGCCGAGCGCTGGTTCGAGGTGGAGCTCGGCGACTACAAGGAAGTGCAGGGCGTTCTCTTTCCGTTCTCCGTCGCCGTCGGCGCCAAGGGAAGCTCGAGCGCCGACAAGACGCAGATCTCATGGGAACGCATCACCGTGAATCCGGTCCTCGAGGAGCGCCGCTTCACCAAGCCGGCGCCGGGCGACAAGGTCGTCACGGCAGAGAACGTCGTGCAGTCGGGCACGGCGGGGCCGAGTCCGGCTTCGTTGCCGGCGCCGGCGCCGGCCGCGGCGACGGCTCACGCTCGAGACCTCACCGCGATCGCCGACTCGGAAACGATCTCCGGTCTCGGCGCGCGCAACATCGGCTCGGCCGCGATGTCGGGCCGGGTCACGTCGGTCGCGGCGGTGCACGAGGGCGATCGCCTCACCGTGTACGTCGGCGCGGCGAGCGGCGGTGTGTGGAAGTCGCAGAACGGCGGAACGACGTTCCAGCCGATGTTCGACAAACAGGACGTGCAGTCGATCGGCGCGCTCGCGATCGATCCGAAAGACCCGAAGGTCGTTTGGGCCGGCACCGGCGAAGCGTGGATGCGCAACTCCGTCTCGATCGGCGACGGCATCTACAGGTCCAGCGACGGCGGCGAGACGTGGACGAACATGGGTCTCAAGGAATCCGAGCACATCGCGAAGATCCTGATCGACCCGACGAACACGAGCACCGTGTACGCGTGCGTCCCCGGCAAAGCGTTCAGCGACAGCGACGACCGCGGCGTGTATCGCACGACCGACGGCGGCAACACGTGGGCGAAAGTGCTCGCCGGTGCGAACGCGTCGACCGGTTGCTCGCTGATGACGATGGACCCGTCGGCGCCGAAGACGCTGTATGCCGGGATGTGGGACTTCCGCCGCAAGGGCTGGACGTTCCGGTCAGGCGGCGACGGCCCGGAAAAGCCGAGCGCGAGCGGGCTATTCAAGAGTACTGATGGCGGCTCGACCTGGACGCAGCTCGACGAGAAGAGCGCGAAGGGGCTACCGGCGAAGCCCTGGGGACGGGTCGCCGTCACGGTGGCGCCATCCAAGCCGAACGTCGTCTACGCGTTCATCGAAGCGGTGCCGCCGTTGAACGGCCTGTATCGCTCGGAGGACGGCGGCGCGACCTGGGAATTGCGCGACCGGAGTCAGAACATGCTCTGGCGGCCGTTCTACTTTGCCAACCTCATCGTCGATCCCAAGAACGAGAACCGCGTCTACAAGCCCGACGGATCGCTCATCATGAGCACCGACGGCGGCAAGTCGTTCAGCAACATCGCCGGCAGTGCGCACGGCGACTTCCACGACGTCTGGGTCGATCCGCAGAACTCCGACCACCTGATCGTCGGCGACGACGGCGGTCTCTGGTACTCGTACGACGGCGGCGACCGATGGTGGAAGGCGGAGACGCTTCCGATCTCGCAGTTCTACCACGTGAGCGTCGACATGGACAAACCGTACAAGGTCTACGGCGGACTCCAGGACAACAGCTCGTGGGTCGGCGAGTCGCAGTTCCCCGGCGGCATCGCGAAGGGGCAGTGGGAGAACCTCTACGGCGGCGACGGATTCTGGATGTTCGCCGATCCGAGCGATCCGACGTACGTGTACGCCGAGTCGCAGGGGGGCTACATCGGGCGGATCAATCGCAAGACGCACGAGATCCGCGACATCAAGCCGCTGCCCAACTACAACGAGAAGAAGCTCCGCTTCAACTGGAACACGCCGATCCATATGAGTCCCACCAGGAGTGGGACCCTGTACATCGGCGCGCAGTTCCTGTTCCGGTCGCGGGACCACGGGCAGACCTGGCAGCGCATCTCGCCGGACCTCACCACCAACGATACGACGAAGCAACAGCAGGAGCAGTCGGGCGGCGTGACGGTGGACAACTCGAGCGCCGAGATGCACACGACGATCTTCGCGATCGGCGAGTCGCCCAAAGACTCCATGGTCGTCTGGGCCGGCACGGACGACGGCAATCTCCAGGTCACGCGCAACGGCGGAAAGACGTGGACGAACGTCGTCGGAAACATCAACGGGCTGCCGAAGAATGCGTGGGTCTCGAGCGTCGAGCCAGGACACTTCAGCGCGGGCACGATCTACGCGACGTTCGATCTTCATACGTTCGGCGACATGCGGCCGTACGCATATCGTTCGACCGACTTCGGCAAGACGTGGACGCCGCTCATTCGGCCGGGCTCACCCGTGCGCGGCTACGCGCACGTCGTGAAGGAAGATCTGGTCAATCCCCAACTGCTCTTCATCGGCACCGAGTTCGGGCTGTGGGTATCGGTGGACGGGGGAGAGAACTGGGCGCGGTTCAAGGGCGGCAACCTGCCGTCGGTGCCGGTTCGCGATCTCGCGATTCACCCGCGCGACGACGATGTCGTCATCGCCACGCACGGGCGCGGCATCTGGATCGTCGACAACATCACGCCGCTCCGCAAGCTGACGCCGCAGACGCTCGCGCACGGCGGCGCGTTCGTCGAGACGAAGCCGGTCGTACAGGTCCTTTCGACGTTCGGCGGTTGGGCGACCGGCGACGCCGAATTCATCGGGCCGAATCCGACTGGCGACGCCGTGATCACCTACTACCTCCAGAAGCGCCACATCTTCGGCGACATGAAGCTCCAGGTCTTCGACTCGACCGGCAAGCTCATTCAGACGCTGCCCACGGGAAAACGGCGCGGATTGAGTCGCACCGCCTGGTCCATGCGCATGACGCCGCCGCGGGTGCCAACGGCCGCGTCGGCGGCGTTCGTCATCGGACCGCGCTTCCTGCCCGGGCGATACACCGTCAAGCTCACCGAGGGCGACTCGACGTATTCGACGACCCTTCGGGTGACCGGCGATCCGCGAGCCGCCCACTCGCTGGCCGATCGAAAGGAAGGGTTCAAACTCGCAGTGACGCTCTACGATCTCTTGAACCAGATGACATCCGTCGTGGATCGCATGGACGACGTTCGCGGCTCGCTCGACCAACGTGGCGACGGCCTCGCGGCGATGGACACGCTCCTGCACGCGCTCCAGCGTGGATCGGCTCAGGTGGACACGATGCGCAAGAAAATCGTTGCTACCAAGGAAGGCGGCATGATCACCGGCGAAGAGCGCCTCCGCGAGAACCTGGCGGAGCTGTATGGGAGCGTCGTCGGCTACGAGGGGCTTCCCTCGGAGATGCAAGTCGAGCGCACGTCGGCGATCGGACGCGAGCTCGGCGATGTCTCGCACGATTTCGAGCGCTGGATTCAGATCGAATTGCCCAAGATCAACAAGATGCTCGAGGGCCGCGGACTGCCGAAGATCGAGCCGGCGCGCGTAGCGCCGTAGGCCGGTCACGGGTCACCGGATCTTTGCTCTGGCTTCTCGCAGTTGCCGGAGACCCGTGACCGGAGACCGGTGACCGACACGACTTTCTAACACGCCCACCGCTTGCGGGCGCGCACGACCAACTCCCTCTTCCTCACATGACATTCCCCACCTCGATCCGGCTGGCTTCGGCCGTCGTCCTCGCGGCGCTCTCCGCGGCGCCGGCACAAACGAAGCTCCTTCGCTTCCCCGACATCCACGGCGACCAAGTTGCGTTCACGCACGGCGGCGACATCTGGCTCGCCAACGTCAACGGCGGTCAGGCGACGCGACTCACGACGCATCCCGGCGTCGAGGTGTTCGCGAAATTCTCGCCCGACGGGAAATCGGTCGCGTTTACCGGCCAGTACGACGGCGACGAGCAGGTGTACGTCGTGCCGACGACCGGCGGCGTGCCGAAGCAGCTGACCTGGTATCCGACCGGCGCGCCACGCGCCGAGCGGTGGGGCTACGACAATCAGGTCTATGGTTGGACGAAGGATGGATCGCGCATCCTCTTCCGGAGCCAGCGCGCCTCGTGGACGCTGGGCCAGACGCGACTCTACACGGTGAGCCCCAAAGGCGGATCGGCCGTTCCACTCCCGATGCCGCTCGCCGGATCGGGCGCGTATTCGCCCGACGGGCATCGCATCGTCTACTCGAAGGTGTTCCGCGACTTCCGCCCGGAGAAGCGCTATGCCGGCGGGCAGGCGAATTACCTCGCCATCTTCGATTTTGCGAGCAACTCGGCCAAGACGATCAGCAAAGGGCCGCGGGCCGAGCGCGACGCGATCTGGATCGGCAACAAGATCTACTACAACTCGGACAAAGACGGGACGTTCAATCTCTACTCGTACGACGTCCCAACGGGCGCCGTCACGCAAATCACGCACAGCAAGACGTGGGACGTGCGTTGGCCGAGCGGTGATCCGGAGACCGGCAAGATCGTCTACGAAATGGCCGGCGAGCTGTCGATTTACGACACGAAGACCGGCAAAGACTGGCCGATCCACATCACGGTGACCGACGACGGGGTCAACACGCGGCCGTCGCGCGTTTCCGCATCCGGGCAAGTCGAGGCGTTCGGACTCAGCCCCAAGGGTGAGCGTGCGCTGTTCGCGGCGCGCGGCGACATCTTCACTGTGCCGATCGAGCATGGCTTCACGCGCAACCTCACGCACTCGAGCAGCGCGCACGACCGGTCGCCGACTTGGTCACCCGACGGCTCGAAGGTCGCCTACATCTCGGACCAGAGCGGTGAAGAGGAAATCTGGGTGGCGGCCGAGGATGGATCGAGCAAGCCTGTCCAACTCACCACCGGGGGCAAGGCGCAGCGGTTCGGGCCGAGCTGGTCGCCAGACAATTCTCGTATCGCGTTCAGCGACAAAGACGGCAAACTCTTTGTCGTTCGTGTCGCCGACAAGACCGTGACCGAGGTCGCGCACGATCGCGGCAGCCGAATCGGCGACTATGTCTGGGCCCCGATCGGCAACACCCTCGCCTGGAGCATGACCGACTCCGACGAGGTGAGCTCCTCCGTGTACGTATGGCAGGCGTCCGAGGGGAAGGCGCACCGCGTCACGCCGTCGACGTTCAACGAATTCAATCCGTCGTGGGATCCCGACGGCAACTATCTCTACTACCTCAGCAACCGGTTCTACGAGCCGCAGTTGTCTCAGGACGAGTTCAACTACGCCACCGTTCGTCAGACGGGAATTTTTGCGCTCGCGCTGCGAAAGAGCGTCAAGAATCCGTTCCCGATGGAAAACGACGAGGTGACGGTCGACACGTCCGCCGCTCGCCCGGCGGCCAACCCGCCACCGGCCGGTCCCGCTCCCACGCAGGCGGGCGCCCCGAAAGTGATGGATCCGCAAGAGATCCGAATCGATTTCGACGGCATCGAGGCGCGCGTCGCGCGCGTGCCGATCGAGGCGGACAACATCTCACGTCTCGTCGCGACGAAGACCGCGCTGCTGTACGTCGTCAACGGCGCGCCTTTCTACTCGCGGCCGAGCGAGCGACGGCCGGTGCTCACGAGCTACTCGCTCAAGGATCGGCGGGCGAGCGTCATTCTCGACAACGCCGGCAACTTCGCGATGTCGCGCGATCAGAAGAAGTTGATCGCCGCGTCGGGCGGCTTCGCCGTCTACGACGTGGCCGCCAACGCGCAGACGACGCGCAAGCCGGTGTCGCTCGACGGACTCCAGGTGGACCGCGTGCCGCGCGAGGAGTGGGAGCAGATCTTCGACGAAGTGTGGCGCCGCTATCGCGACTACTTCTACGCCAAGAACATGCACGGCTACGACTGGCAAGCGCTCCACGACCAGTACAAGCCGCTCGTCGCCTACGTCGATCATCGCGCGGACCTCAACTACGTGATCCAGGAGATGATCTCGGAGTTGAGCGTGCAGCACACGTACATCGCCGGCGGCGATTTCCAGATTCCCGCCCGCACGCCGGTCGCGCTCCCGGGCGCCGAGTTCACCGTCGATTCGGCGAGCGGCAAGTACAAGATCTCGAAGATCTATCAGGGCGAGAACGAAGAGGCGACCTATCGTTCACCACTCACCGAGATCGGCGTCGAAGCGAAGGTCGGAGAGTACGTGCTGGCGATCGACGGCGACGAGCTGCGCGGCGACGACGATCCGTACCGAATGCTCCGCGGCAAAGCTGACCGGCCGGTGACGCTCACGTTGGCGGCGTCGGCCAACGGCACGGGGAGCCACCGCACGACCTTCCGTCCGCTCGCCAGCGAGACGGACCTCGACTACCTCGACATGGTGCTCGCCAACCAGAAGCGCGTCTCGCAGTTGAGCGGCGGCAAGGTAGGCTACATCCACATCCCGGACATGGGCGCTCCTGGTTTGCGCGAGTTCATCAAATGGTACTACCCGCAGATCCGGAAGGAAGGACTGGTCGTGGACGTGCGCGCCAACGGCGGCGGCAACGTTTCGAGAATGCTCATCGAGCGTCTCCGGCGCGAGCTGCTCGGCATGAACTACTCTCGTACGAGCGAGATTCCCGCGACGTATCCCGACCAGGTCTTCGTCGGCCCGATGGCGGCGATCCTCGACGAGTATTCGTCGAGCGACGGCGACATCTTCCCGTATATGTTCCGCCAGGCCAAGCTCGGACCGCTCGTCGGCAAGCGGTCGTGGGGCGGCGTCGTCGGCATCAACGGCGGCGTGCCGCTCATCGACGGCGGTCAGATCAACGTCCCGACGTCGGCCCTGGCGAGCGCCGACGGCCAATGGGTGATCGAGGGCCACGGCGTCGATCCGGACATCGAGATCGAAAACGACGCGGCCTCGGTGTTGGCCGGAAAGGACAACCAGCTCGAGCGCGCCGTCCAGGAAGTCATGAAGCAGATGGCGACGGTGAAGCACACCCTGCCGCCGCGCCCCGCCGACAAAGTGAGACTGCGAACGCCCTGATCGCGTCTATGCCGCGGGCATGCTGAGCGTGAACGACGAACCCTGGCCGACGCGGCTGCGGACGCGCAGATCTCCGCCCATGCCGCGCGCCAGGTCGCGGCTGATCGCTAGGCCGAGTCCCGTGCCTTCGGTCGGGCGCGTGAGCCCGCGCTCGACCTGCACGAACGGCTCGAAGATCGCCTCCTGTTTGTCGCTCGGAATTCCGGGCCCAGTGTCCGACACGCGCAGGAAGAAGGTCTCAGCCGGCGCCTCGCCTTCGGCACGTGTCGGGGCGTCGACGACGATGCGGCCGCCCGCCGGCGTGAACTTCGCCGCATTCGACAGCAGGTTCAGGAGGATTTGCTGAACTTTGTCGGGATCGCCCCTCACGGCTGCTGCGTTTCGGACGCGATTCTCGAACGACAGGTTCTTTGCCATCAGCTGAGGCGCCATCATGGTGCCGACGTCGATCACGGCCGACGCGAGGGGTACCGGCTTGATGTCGTAGTCCACGCGCCGAGCCTCGATCTTCGCGAAGTTCAGCACGTCGGTGATGAGTGCGAGCAGATGCCGCTCGCTCATTTCGACTCGCCGCAGGACCTGCCGCTGTTCGTCGCTCAGCGGCCCGTGAACGCCCATCGTCAGCAGCTGCACGTACCCGGCGATGGCGTTCAACGGAGTACGAAGCTCGTGGCTCATCGCCGCCAGAAACTCGCTCTTCGCGCTGTTGGCACTCTCGGCCGCCGCGCGCGCGGCCTCGGCGTCACGCCGCGCGTGCACCTGCCCGGTGATGTCGAGGAAGTAGCAGACCACGCCGTACCGGCCGTCGCCCAGCGGAATCCGGCTGATTCGCCACTGATAGAACGCGGTCTCTCCGCTTTCCGATTGTTCGAGCCGCTCCTCCGGTGAGCCGAACGACTCTCCGGTTTCGAGCGTGTGCCGAAAGCGTCGGACCACTTCGTCGGCGCGGTCGTGCGCTCGCAACCGATGCATGACGTCGCCGAAATCCCGGCCGATCAAGTCCGGAATCCCTCCGAAGCTCTCTTGCGCCGTCGGATTCAGCGCGGCAAGACGAAACTCGTCGTCGACGAGATAGACGCCGATCGGCGCGTTGTTGAACAGCGTCTCGACCTGCGCGGTGCGCTGTCTGATGTCGCGTCGCGCCTGCCCGGCGTGAATCGTTCCCTTCACGCGCGCCGCGAGCTCCCGCGCCGAGAACGGTTTGACGAGATAGTCGTCGGCGCCGGCGGCCAATCCTTCGACTCGCGCTTCCTCACCGGCGCGCGCCGACAACAGAATGAATGGAACGTCGGAAGTCCGCTGGTCTGCGCGCAGCTCGTGCAGCAGCGCGAATCCATCGAGGCCGGGCATCATGACGTCGGCCAACACTAGATCGGGCGGCTTACGAAGAGCGGCGTCGCGCGCGGTGCGTCCGTCGGCCACCGCGTCGACCGTCCAACCCCGGGCTCGGAGCAGACGCGTGACGTAGTCGCGCATGTCCGCGTTGTCGTCGACGATGAGAACTCTTCCGTTTGTCTCGGCACGAGCGTCGTCCGGCGCGTCGCCGATCGCCGAATGGCCGTCCGTCTCAGTGGGCGGTTCGCGCTCGGGCAGCCACCGCAGCGCCTCTTCGACGAATGGCGTCGCGCCGATCGAGGCCGGTGGGCGGGGACGTTCCGCGCCCAACTTGTCCTGCGGCAAGTGTGAGGTGCCGAGCGGTATGCGCACCGTGAAGGCCGTTCCCCTGCCTTCGTCGCTGGCCGCGGTGATCGTCCCGCCATGCAGGTGGACCAACTCCTGAACCAGCGCCAATCCGATCCCGCTCCCCTCGTGCGTTCGCGATCGTGTGTTCGGCACGCGGTTGAATCGCGTGAAGACGTTCGCGATCTCGTTCGACGGAATACCGACCCCGGTGTCGCGCACCACGAGCTCGACGTGCGTCTCGTCGGCGTGCAGCGACACGGCGATTTCGCCGTCGAAAGTATGCTTGAACGCGTTCGAGATGAGGTTCAAGACGATCTTTTCCCACATCTCGCGATCCACGTACACGGGTTGTCCGACCGGCGGCGTGTCGATGAGGAGCGTGAGCCCCGCCGCGTCGACCGCCGACTGAAAGTTCGACGCGAGCTCCCTCGTCGATGCCGCGAGGTCGACGCCGTCGTACACGGCGTCGACGCGCCCTGCCTCGATCCGCGAGAAGTCGAGTAGCGTGTTCACGAGTCGTTGCAGGCGCAGCGCGTTGCGTTGGATCACCTCGATGCGGCGGCGGTCGCCCGCCGGCAGCTTCGGATCGGACAGCACTTCTTCCGCGGGACCGAGCAGCAGCGCGAGCGGTGTGCGAAACTCGTGGCTCACGTTCGAGAAGAAGGCGGTCTTGGCGCGGTCCAACTCGGCGAGCGCTTCCGCTCGCCGCTTCTCGTCCTCGTAGGCGCGCGCGTTTACGACGGCCGTCGAGACCTGCCTCGCGACGAGCTCGAAGAACGTCGCGTATTGCTCGTCGAATCCATGGCGCGGGCTCACGCCGGCGACGAGCACGCCGACCGGCCGGTGCGCGATGTTCGACGCGATCGGCGCCACGATGCCGGTGTGCGGCGGGTCGGACCATGGGCCCGGAGGTATGTCCCGGAAGCGAGCGCCGAGGTGCTCGACGATGTGCAGAGCCTCCGCCTCGAGTGCCTCGCGAATCGGCCAACCCATGGGGTCCGACGCCGCGTCGCCGAGGTCGATCGTCTCCGGACTGATCGCGCCGCCTGCCGCCGTTCCCATCGCGCCGGCAAGGCGGACGCGCTTGCCGTCTGGATCGAGCAGATAGATCAGTGCGAACGGAATGTCTCGCGAGTGCTTCGACAGCACGTCCGCCGCCGCCGCACACGCCTGTTCGACCGTGCGTGCTTCCATGATCGACTGCGTGCCGAGGTCTCGCAACGCGAGCACGCGTCGCTCGGCGATGACTTGTTCGGTCGTTTCGGTAACGGTGGCGATGACGCCGCCGATGCCTCGGTCGGCCGTCGGATCCGGAACCGGACTGTACGCGATCGTGAAGTGCGTCTCTTCGGCGAATCCGTGCCGCTTCACCTCGAGGAGAATGTCATCCATCCAAGTCGCCGGCCCACCCTGGAACGGCGTGTCGATGAGGGGACCGATGACGTCATAGATCTCCCACCAGCATTCGCGAACGGGCTGGCCCATCGACCGCGGATGTTTCGCGCCGAGAATCGGCCGATAGGCGTCGTTGTAAAGGCTGATGTAGTCCGGGCCCCACCAAAGGAGGATCGGAAAGCGATTGGCGAGGAGGAAGCGGACCATCGTCTTGAGAGTCGGCGACCATGCGTCGACTGGACCGAGGGGCGTGCTGGCCCAATCGATGGTGCGCATCAACGCGCCCATTTCTCCACCGTGCGCGAGAACCTCGGCGACGCCGGGATTGGGCGGCTCTGAGGGCGCTCTCACCCGTCTCGATTCCACATTGGCGAGCTCGTCCGCCGTCTGAGGTGCCACGCCTCTGTTTTCCCCTTCCGCACGCGTCGGGCCTGCATTCCCCTCGGTCGAGCCAAATAATTCTGCGGGCGGACTCGGCAAGTCGCGGGCCTATCCGGTCTTCGCAGTCGGCAAAGGGAGCTCGATGAATCCGGGGGCGCGCGGCAGGTGCTGTAGGGCCGCCAAAAGGATGGGCGGAGGCGTGACGAGCTTTCGCGTACGGAGGTCGAGCCACCCGCCGGTCGAGCGGACCGTCGCCGCCCGCTCACCCGCGGCCGACCAGATCTCGTTCTCGATCACGAAGCGGGCACCGTCTGGGCTCGACGCGAGCGCCGCATAGGTAACCGTCACGGTGTCGTGGAGGTTGACCTCCCGGAAATACTCCAGCTCTTCCTTGCGGATCACGGGCCCGATGGCGAGCCGTCGCAGCTCGGTCGGCGGAAAGCCGTGGTCGGCGAGAAACGCCAACCGCACGTCGGCGGCGAGGTCGAGGTAGGCGGTGTTCGCCATGTGACCGTTGAAGTCCATGGCGCGCCATCCGACGAGAAAATCCTTGGCGTAACGATCCTTGAATTCGGGAGGCATGGAGAAGAGACGGTATTGGCGGGTCGCGGCGGACGCGGCGCACGACGAACCCGCGAGGGCCGTCGGAAGAGACAATGTGCGTCGCACCTTGGACCAACGTCCACTCCGGTCGCCGCTGCCGCCCAGACTCGCCTGCTCGCGCCTCGTAGAGGAGCCGAGCGCGGCCCGCATGCCATTCGTCGTTGCCAGCATTGCACTCGCCTTCGCGCTGTTCCTCGGGATGCTTTGTTTTCTCGAGATCGGGCGCCGCCTGGGCCGGCGTCGCCTGGCGTTGGGCCCGGAAGCGCGCGCCGGTGTCGGCGTGGTGGAAGGCGCCGTGTACGGTCTGCTCGCGTTGCTCATCGGATTCATGTTTTCCGGCGCTGCCGACCGATTCCAACACAGACGACAACTCGTCGCTCAGCAGCAGAACGCCGCGAGCACCGCGTGGCTTCGCGTGAGTCTTCTCCCCGCCGATCAGCAGCCGGCGGTTCGCCGCGGTTTTCGGCGTTACATGGACGCATTGATGGCGTTCTACGGTTCCTCGAACAGCAGCGTGTTGCTCGGCTCGAGTCCGGAATTGCAACGCGCCGAGAGCGAGCTCTTCTCCACCGCGGTGGCGGCGTGCACGACTTCCACGGGTGAGAGCGCGCGCGTGCTGCTGCTTCCCGCGATGAACGAAATGTTCGGCGACGTAGACATGGAGCGCATGGCTTTCCAGATGCATCCGCCGATCATCAATTTCGCAATGCTCGGCATTGCCGCCACGGTCGCGAGCGCGACCTACGTCATCATCGAGCTCGAGCATCCACGCGCCGGGTTGTTTCGCGTCGACCCGATGGACGAAGTGCTTCGGCAGTTTCGAGCGTCGATAGAGTGACGTCGGCCGCGTCTCACGCCGTCATCCGGTCGCGAGCACTCCCGATGCGCCGTCCGCGGCCGAGCGGCGCCGTCGCAGCGCACCGGCCGACACGAGCGCGATCACCAATCCTACAGGCAGCGGCTCGATGAACGTCATCGCCGCGTTAAAGGCGGGATTCTTGTACAACTCGGCCATTCGCTGCATCTCAGCCGCGCGCTGATCGATCACCGCTTGGCTGGCCCCGCTGGCTTTGACCTTGTTGATCTCGTGCGCCTGATACTTGGTCATGAAGTCCGGCATGAAGTTGAAGTAGACGACTTCCCAGGTGGCCGTGTAGCAAACGCTCGAGATCACCGCGATGAGCGACCCGACGGCCAACGCACGTCCGAACCCGATCGAGCCGTCGCCGACGTTGTCGCGGTAAGAGCGAATTCCGAAGTAGATCAACAGGAATGCGAGCACCATGGTCGTGTAACCGACCGTGAGGCTGTGCTCACCGATCCGGTCCTCGAGGGGGAGCGTGACGAGCATCAGGGCGGAGATGATCGCCCCGGAGATCAGCCCGAACTTCCAGACGGTTTTCTTCACAGGATCAGCGCTCCTTGCGCGGGAAAAGGGTGGAACCGCGCGGCACCATATGTCCAAGCCCGATTCTGCGCGTCACCCGAACGGGTGATTTTGCAGCGGGTCCGCGAAAATCATCCTTTCAGGCGATCAATCCGGCCTCTTTCGCCAGTTGGACGGCCTGCGTTCGGCGTTTCGCCTGCAGCTTTTCGAATAGTCGGCTTGAATGCGTCTTCACCGTGTTCTCGCTGACGAACAGCCGCTCGGCGATCTCGCGGTTGCTCAGCCCAGCGGCGATCAGGCCAAGAATCTCGTGCTCGCGGGGGGTAATCCCGAGCGCCTCGAGCCGCGTTCTATCGACGACGAAGGCAGCCTGCGCCGGCGCAGCCGCGGCCGGTTGGGCCGGCGCGATCGCGTGTCGGGCGCGCGTGAGCTTGAGGCCGAGCCAGATGCCAAGCGCCGAGAAGACCAATGCCACCAGCCCGCCATAGATCTCGAGCGAGTGCTCGACGACGAGGAAGCGATACTCGATGAGCTTGAGCAGCGCGATGAGCCCACCGCCGAGCAGTCCGAAAAGGAGGGTCGTTTTCCGCACGCGACAACGTTATCCCGAATGCCCTCCGGTTGTCACGCGGCGCCGGGGAAACAAGGGCTCCGATCGCCTGATCGACCGCGCCGCCAACTGATCCTGAACCCGTTGCGCAGTGCACGGAAGAAATGGCGACAGCCAGTAAGCGACCGTCGACAGACGCGCGACCACGGGCTCGAGCCCAACTCGTGCTTCGGCGAGTCGTCCGGCCTTTATGTCATCCCACGGTCGCGCCGCGCCCAACTCGCGATTCAGGTCCGTGATCTCGCCCCACAACAGGGCCAGCGCGAGGTCGAAGCGGAACGACTCGACGTGTTCGTGAAATCTGTGCGGCGGCTCACGCGCCGGCGACGCGAATCCCGGAACGTTTGCGCTTTCGCAGAGCGCCGTGAGCCGGGACGTGAGGTTGCCCAGACCGTTGGACAGGTCCGCGTTGTAGGCCGCCGTCAGTCTTTCGACAGAGAAATCCGAGTCCTCGAATGGACGTGCGTGTCGCAGCAGAAAGTAGCGAATCGGGTCGGCACCGAAGTCGTCGACGTACAGCACGGGATCGACGGCGTCTCCGGCCGACTTGCTGATCTTGCGTCCCTCGTTCGTCAGAAAACCGTGAACGATGATTCGATCAGGAAGCTCGAGTCCCGCGGACAACAACAGCGCCGGCCAATACACCGCGTGGAACTTCCAGACGTTCTTGCCGATCACGTGGCACTTGGCCGCCGTGTCCCAGCAACGAATCGCGCCGTCATCGGGAAAGCCGAGGCCGGACAGGTAGTTGATCAGCGCCTCGATCCACACGTACACGACCTGCGACGAATCGCCGGGGTAGGGAATACCCCAACCTTGTGACCGCGTTGCGTCCCGGGAGATCGAGATGTCGGAGAGACCTCGCGCGATGAACCCGAGTACCTCGGCTTCGCGCGCCGCCGGCAAGATGTGAATTCGCCGCGACGAAATCAGGTCGCGCAACCGCGACTGATACGCGCTCAGGCGAAAGAAGTGATTTCGCTCGGCGATTTCGACGAGTGGCGTGCCGTGCTCAGGACAACAACCGTCGATGCCATCGCTTTCGAGATAGAAGTCCTCGCACCCGGGACAATACAGGCCACGATATTCGTCGACGAAGAGGTCATCGGACCGAATGCGCGCGAAGAAATCTTCGACCGCGCGCCGGTGGGCCGGGTCCGTCGTGCGCTGAAAGCGGTCCACCGAAACGTCGAGGACCCGGGTGAGTCGCTGAAAACGGGAAGAGTTCTCGTCGACCAACTGTCGCACGTCGATTCCACGCTGCTGCGCCGAGAGGACGTTCTTGAATGCGTTCTCGTCGGTGCCCGTTTGCAGCCGCACGTCGCGCCCGAGCAGACGGTTGTATCGCGCGAGCGCGTCCGCCTGCACCAGCTCGAGCGCGAAGCCGATGTGGGGCGGGGCGTTCACGTAGGGTATCGTCGTCGTCACATAGATCGGTTTGGTCATGGATCGCCTCTGAAAAACGAAAAAGGCCCCAAGTCGGAGACCTGGGGCCGGTTGCGGAACCTGAAAGGCTTACGCGCGCACTACACCGCTCGCCTCGGAACCGACGTGGCCCGGGCGCGACGCATGCTCGGCACGCGCAGCGAGGAGTGGAGTGTGATGCTCATAGTTGAAAGATAGTCTAGCGATCGCCTTCGCGCTGTGACGAGATCACGAGCCTGAAGCCGTCGGGGTCGCGAAGCCGAAATACTCTTTGCCCCCAAACATCGCTCGGCTCCGTATCCAAAGTGGCTCCAGCCGCCTTTGCGCGGTCGGCGATCGCGTCCACGTTGCCCTGCGTCGTGAACTGAAGGGAGAATCCTTCGCCTTTGGTTCGGTTTTCGCCCTTCGCGCCGTTGTCTTGGGTCAGCAAGACTCGAGCGGCGCCGGCGCGCATCGACGCCGCAAAGAGGTTGCCCTCGCGCTCGAACTCTCGATCGAGGGTGAAGCCGAGGACTTCGCGATACCAATCGCGACTGCGGGAAACGCTCGCCACCGTCAGCGATGCCCCGAGGTCCGTCGCCGTGAGAGACGTCTGATCGGTGACCCGTTCCGAAGATTGGCGGCTCATCTCAGCAACATACGTCGACCTGACCGGCACGAGCCAACCGCCGGGGCGCGGTCGTTCATGGGAGGGGCCGCGCTGACCTGAGACGGGCTCACCCGTCGCGCGCCGACGACGAGCAGCCAAGGACGGCGGCCAACTCGCCTTGGATGAGAATCATCCCGATGCGATCCACGCTGGCCACGTACGACGGAAACCCGATGTAAGCCGCGCTCATCCCGGTATAGCCGACGCTGGCGATCAACAGCAGCACGCCGATGGTCCTGCTTTGGATCGAGCTCATGGTGGCCTCTGGGTTGACCTATGGGTAACCCATACGGGGCGAGGCCCGCGCTCGTTTCAGCGATCTGGGCGCGCTCATCTCGATGTCGAAGCCCGAATTCAATCGGCCGTAACTTGTCGATGCCACCGGCCCGCGGCGAAGTAGAAGGCTTCGGCGGCTTTGCCCTCGAATGCCTGTTCGATCGCGTCGTGGTCGACGGGCTGCGGAATCGTGTGTCCGTCGATGTCGTGCCTCCACGCGCGAATCATTCGCAGGGGCCGAACCTGAAGAAGACGCGAATAACCCCAGCGAACTCCGCCAACTCCCTGCATCCACCCGAGGTCCGCCGCTCTCTGCAACGAGTCGATGGCGGTACCGCCTCCCGCTCGATACACCAGGATCTGTGAAGTGTCTCGCGCGGAGCAGAGCACGGCCCACTCGTTCGCGCGCGCGGTAGTGAACGAACCGTGAATCACATTGGCCGAAGTGGTTTCGTCCCAAGGCTGCGGCACGCGGCAGCCGCGCGTCTCGAGATCGCGGCGAATTTCGATCGGCAGCTTTGGGAAGGCCGACGGGGCGAGCCGGCGAATCGAATCGGGAGAGAGGCTCGATTGGCCAGGCGCGGACGAAACGACCCAGAGCGACAACGCCAGCACGAGCGTCACCCACCGCGCGAGGACGACGGTGCTGAGTCCACCGAGCACGAGCATGATCGCGACGACGACCGCCGCAAAGCGCCAGATCCGGTCCATTCGTTTTGAAAGGTGTGTATCCGGTGGATAGAGAGAGGCAAAAACAGAGACTCTCGTCGCCATCGACGGGCAACTGCGATCGCCCTCTAGGTCCGCCGCGTCATTCCAGCTCGTAGCTGAGCGTGAACGGATGTTCCATGCCGTGTCCGACGGAGGTATACCCTTCGCCCGCGAGTCCGCGCAGTTCGCCCGTTCCCGAGCCCGACACGACGGTGTAGGTCTCCTTCGCCTGGCCGCCCTCGAACGCGCCGTTGCGCTGTAACACGAAGGATCCGCTCTTGCCGTCGATTCGCGCGTTCACTCGCTCGAGGCCCACGAACGTCGCCGTGCCGTCGCTCCGGTACATCATGAGATACTCGACGTGGCCCTCGCCTTCGATGTCGCCGGTGAGCGTCTTGCTCACGCTGGCGCGAGTCAGCTTCGGCAACTCCGGACCTTCGCTGTACGGCTTCTCGTCCCAGTTCTTGATGGCGAAGCGGGCGTTCGCAGTGCGTTTCATGTGCGTCGTCCTTGGCTTGGCTCGGGTCTTCCTTTACGCTACTCGCCCCCGGCCTCTCGCGCACTCCAGCGACGGCGGTTCGTGCTCATGGCGAGGCCACTACGCGTTCTCAGTCCCTGCCCCCAGCGACCGTTCCGCGCTATGAGTCCGCCAAAAAGGTCAGGACGTCCGAGAAGGGAACCGCCCACTCCGAAACCGGCTCGCCGTCGTCGCTGCGAGTTCGGCGTTCGCCGACTGCAGCGTAGAAGTGAGCGGCGACGTGCGGTTCGGTCACGGCCTCGCCGGGAACCAAATGTTCGTGGAATACCACCTTGTCGTCCACGCGCCACATGGGCCACATCCAGTGAAAGGCGGCCGTGGGCCCTCCGTAGGACGTGACCAGCGCACTCGAGCGCTCTCCCGCGGCTAGCCGCGCGATTCCCTCGCGCCATTGCGCCTCGTAGTCCGCGAGCGTCCACGCGGCGAGATCGGCGTAGAAGCTATCCGAATCTGGTCCGAGCTCGATGCCGCCGACGGCGTGGCGCCATCCCTCCCCGTCAACTCGAGGGCCGGACTTGAACCCGATGTAGAACACCGCTTAGCGGGCGCGCGACTGGACGTTCCACCGCCTGAGCGCCGCGGTGATCACGATTCGAAGCCCGCCCGTCGAGATCAGGGTGCCCAACAGCGGAGCGAGCGCTCCGCCGCGGAAAAACTGATACCGGTCGCCGAGCGTCGCGACATCCAGCGTCACGATCCACGCACCGGTCAACAGGCCGAGCGTCGCCCGATCGTCGACAGGCAGCCAAAACCTTGTGAGCGCGAGCAGGCCGCCGAGTGGCAGAATCGACGCGATGAGCACGATCGGCGTTAGAGCCAAGCTCGCGAGGAGCGCAGCCGCGGCTACCGGGTTGTGCGGGACGAGCGTCCGGGGGAGGGTCGCCGCGTTGAGGAAGGTGTCGAAGTAAGCGACGAGGGAAATGATCCAGGCCGTGAACAGGACGACGAGCGCCGTCCTGGTGGCGATTCGTCTTACGGGCACGCGTCGCGCCCGAATGCTTTGCGAATCGCTGAGGCTCGTCGCCATCGAACCGCGCTTCGTTGAGTGGACGGTCGAGATCGCCATCGCCGGAGGACCTTCAGCGCCCGCCATTACGTCGACTCGCGCTGACGTTGTAGCGTCAACGGCGCCGCGAAGTTCCAGCCGGTGGTTGGTGTCGCGAGCAGGTCGCGTACCGCGACGTTCGGCGAGCCCCAGCGGCGATTCGCATATCACGTTCGACGCGACTGCCAGTCGAGCACGCGCAACGCGCGCATCGTGATCCAGCGACTGGGCGCGCCGACGGCGCCGGCGAGCTCTTCGTAGAGCGTGCCTTGGTGCCGAACGTCGAGCGCCCACCGCCCATTGTCCTGCACGCGCTCGACGATCGCGACCGCGCCGTTGATGCGCTCATCCGGCCGAACACCAGCCGCGCGGAGGTAGTCGAGCGCGCGAAGGATGTCGTAGTGCCAGAGCGGCGGAAATGAAAACCGTGTCCACGACGGTTCGATGATTTCGCCGGTCGACAAACGCCGGAGCAGCCGACGCTCGAGGAGATACTCGTGCGCTCGCGCTCGAGCAGCGGCCACCGACGGCGCGACGCCGAACGCCGACTCGAACGCCGACAGGCCTTCGAGCACGCAGATTGTCGTATGAAACGACGAGCGTACCGATCCGCGCTCCGCCTCGCAGTTCCAGCCGCCGTCGTCGAGCTGCTCGCTCAACAACCGGTCGACGAGTCCGTCGCTGCGCACGCCGAAGTAGGCGCCGAGCGCCACGACGCGGCCGTTGATACACGGTTCGACCTCGCCCTCGAACAAGGGCGAGTTGCCGAACTCCGGTCCCCACGTGACCCGTTCTCGAACCCGATCGATCGCGCGGCGCGCCGGCGGGCTGTCGGGGTCGATCCCCAGGTCGCGGAGCCAAACCAGCGTGTACATGTTCGTCCACCAGAACGGCGTGGCGATTCCATCACCCCACTGGCCGTCCTCCCGTTGCTGCTGCAACAGCATCGCGCCCCAGCCCTCGGAGGCAACGCGCGATCGCTCGGCCGTGACGATATCCGCCGGCGCCCGGGAGAGATCGCGTAGCACCTGACAGCGAATCGACGGATCGGAGTCGAGCAGCCAATCGATGACCGCGCCGCTCGTGTTTCGAGCAGGCGTTTCGGTCGGTTGGTTCGCCTCCCCCCGTTCGGCGATTCCACGAGTCGGATTCATGGTCGAGACGACCAAGGCCGCTGCTGGGAGCGTCGCAGTCTGGCGATCAACGCCGCCGGATCCGCGACGCTCAACAGAATCACGTACCGGTCCCGCGTGGGCACGTAGGCGACGCGCGACGGGTCCGTCACATAGAGAAGCGCGCGCTGTCCGTTTCGCAAAGAGAACCAGCCGGATCGATAGCCCGGCAGAGCCGTTCCGACGGAACGACGAACGGGTTGGAGATCGCGATCGCGAGTCAGGTCGACGGGGCGCGCTTGATCGAGTTGCAGCGACGCCGCCGGCACCATGCGACCGTACAAGTCGCCGCGAAGACGGAGACCGGACGCGGAGACCTCGAACCGCGCGTTCCGCGCGCCAATGAGCGAAAGTGTCAGCGCGCCGCCGGCGCCGAGGATCGCGACGAGAGGCAACAGGAGCAGCAGGAATACCCACACGCCGCGAATTTGACCGGGAATGATCGCGAAAGTTTCCGTCATTGGACCGTGAGATCAGGAGATCACGACGCTGCGAGCGCATCACTGAGAGCGCATCAATTGAATCGCGTCGCTCGAACGACGCCACCTCCGCAGTCGCGGTTGACATCGACGGCGGGCCGCTCGATACTGCGGATAGCGCGCTGACAGGGCGCCACCCACCCGCGGCAAGGGAATAATTCCCACCTGATTCGGCCTGAGTCGTGTGCGCAGTGCACCTTCTTTCAGCCTGGCTTCAGCGGGGTACAGGCGATTCATGAAAGGAGGTCACAATGAAGTCGCTCCCCGCTCGGCCCTCGCTCGAGTCCCTCCGAAAACAGGCGAAGCAACTCGCGCGCGCCGTCGCCGCCGGTGATGCCGCCGCCATCGCGCGTGTGCGAGCGCACCTGCCTCGCGCCGAGCCGCCGCTGACGCAACGGAACGCCCAACTCGTGATCGCGCGCGAGTACGGCTACGCGGGCTGGCAAGACCTCGCGGCCGAAGTGAGCAACCGCACGGGCAATGGTCTCGAGTGGGCCGCGACGGAAGCCAAGCGCGCCATTCACAACAACGACGTCGAACGCGTCAAACAGTTGCTGGCCGAGTCTCCGGCGCTGTTGTCTTGGCAAGGCGACGCCGACCACGACGGCCTGCTCGGATTCGCGACCGGCGCGTACGGCGACGCATTCGGCGAGGAGAGGGAGCGGTGGTTCACGCGGGCGGCGAGCGCCGAGCTGCTCATCGACGCGGGTGCGGTCGTGACGCCCAAGGTTGTCGATGGGCTGATCGTTTCTCGTGCGAAAGGCCTGCTGGAGCTGTTTCGGCGCAAAGGGCTGCTCCCGCCCACGCTCAAATTCGGCGCAGCCCTCGGCGACGTCGACGCTGTTCGCGCCGCGCTCGATGAGAATGCAACCGATCCGACCATCGTCAACGACGCATTCATCACCGCCTGCCGGCTACACCATGAGGCGGCCGCGGTTCTCTTGCTGGATCGCGCCATCGCGCTCGACGCGGAACTGGGCGAACACGTCGATCAAGGTCCGGGCCGCGCGGCGTTCATCAAGCAGTTGATCGAAAAAACGCCGCTGGATCGCGACCCAGTCCCGATCGGCCCTTGGAGGAAGTTTGTCATGGGCCGGGTCCGCAACGCCCTTCACGACGGCGAGATGGCGGAATTCGTCGGCGGGCTGCGGCAGAACGCGTGGCTGCTCGGTGACGACTACGTGGATTTTCAGCGCGGCCTGATCGAGAACGCGGCGGTTATCGGCCGCGAGCCGTTTGTCATCGCTCTATTCGATCTGAATCCCGCGATTCTGCGGAGCCACCCGCCGCCGCGATCGCAGGCCATCGAGTTCGCGCTCACGTACGCCCACCCCGATCTCATTCCGCTGCTCACGCGGATCTGGCCGCTGCCCGACGATCTGCCGACCGCGGCCGGCACGGGCGGCCTCGCGCGTGTGGAGCGATGGTTCCGTGAGAATTCACGTACACCACAGGCCACGCTCGACGAGGCGCTCGCGTACTCGGTCCTCAACCACCACTTCGACGTCGCGGACGTTCTCCTCGCGCACGGCGCCGACATCAACACCAGATGGAACTCGCACGAGCCGGCGAGCATCCTGCACACGCTCGTCTTCGAGGACGACTACGTAGCGATGCAATTCCTCATCGATCGCGGCATCGACATGAGCATCAAGGACTACCGGTGGAACAGCAACGCCGTCGGCTGGGCGCGCTACGGCAAGTCTGATGAAAAAATGGCCACCTGGCTGGAGGAGGCCGAACGGCGTCGCAGCGGCGCTCGATCGCCGTGATCCGCGCGACGCCGTCGAGCCTCGTCAAGGCTTCAGTGGATTCGTGCACTGTGGCTTGAGAACGGCCATGCGCACGCGTGACGTCGAGTCGGGCCGCTGCGTCGGAGTCGTCACTGCCCAGCACGGCCGGGTTTACCGACTCTCGCTACGCAAGCTGCAATATGAGGGTGCTCGCGGACGCCGGTCTCTACGAACGGGCGGCGCAGCGAGCGACAGCCGGCAGGGTCTCCAGCGGGCCGTTCACGTCTCGCGAGAGGGCGCGCAACCCGACGGTGACGGTATCCGTCTGGTGTTGCGCCACGTCAACCAACACCGTCCGTCCTTCGTATCCGGTCCGCCTCAAAACGAGTTGATAGCGGCCGGGCCGAACGCGTGCGATGAACAGGACTGACTGCCGCGTCGAGTCGCTGCACGCGACCGTGTCCTGTTGCGGGAGCGGCCCGATCAGTCGCACGCGCACCGCGAGAAGCGGTTGCGCGGAGCCGGTCGAGTCGACAACGCGTAGTGCCAGACTAACCGTGGGGACCGGCGTGGGAGGTGGCGCCTGGTGCCTACACGCCGCGACCATGACGCCGAGAGCAGCGACGGCGCCATGCGCGGAGACTCGCATCGAAAGAACACGCACGCGATACCGCCTTTCCTCGAGACGCGCGTTCGGGGTGGCGGGAGCAGGGATTCTGCGCCCCTCAGTCCGGTTCGCCGGTTCGAAATCCTGGCGTGCTCGTATGCAAAAAACGCCCCTTTGACGGGTGATGGTGCCGCTCGGTCGTCCAGGCGTCAGCCGACCGCTTTCTTGAGCAGCGCGACGATTCGCGCTTCGTCCGCCGCGGTCAGTTGCGTGAGCGCGAACGCGACCGGCCACACGTGCCCGTCGTCGAGCTTTGCCTTGTCGCTGAAGCCGATTGTCGCGTACCGCGTCTTGAATTTCTTCGCGTCCTGGAAGTGGCAGACGACGCTGCCGTCTCTCGCGTAGGCGGGCATCCCATACCAGAGCCTTGGCGCCAGATCCGGCGCGTTCGCTTTGATGATGGCGTGGATCCGCTCGCCCAGCGCGCGATCGGCCGGCGCCATCGCGGCCAGCTTCTCGAGCACCGCGCGTTCGTCGTCTTCCTTTCCGCCGCTCGCTTTGAGCTCCTTGACGCGCTCCCGCATCGCTGCTCGCTCTTCGGCCGTAAACCCCTTCGACGTTCCCCCGCGCCCGCGATCGTTCGCCGTGCTGCTCCTGGCGGTCTTATGCGTCGCCTTCTTTGCGGTCCTCTTTTCAGCCATGTGCGTTGACCTCGGAGACGTATCGGTTGAATCAGGAGCGCGCGGCCAGCTGTTCGCCATAGATCGCGTGCGATGCGCGGTCCCTCACAGGATGGTACAGGCGACCGGGAATCATTTCCTCCACATTGTGCGCCGTGGCCCAGTGAACGCCCGACAACTCCTCGGCGCGGATGATCTTTCGCCCGTTGTGAAGAGCGAGCGTGTGAAAGAGGTACTCGATGAGAGATATCTCGGGAAGCCCTTGAACTCACCGACCATGCGCTTGAACTTGAGTTTTCTCACCAAGCGCGAGAAGGGCACGATGGGAGCGATCTCGCGGTGACGATGGCCAGGTCTCCGGTCGGCCGCTCATTTCAAACCGAGTTTCTTTCCCGCCGAGAGTAGCTCGATCGCCTCACGAATGCGCCGTTCCCGCGTCTCCGGGCGTTTGGCGACGTGAATCCAGACGACAAAATCGCGCCGATGTGTCGCGGCGAGCGCCTGAAAGCTTCGCCACGCCCTGGCGTTCGCCTTGAATGCCTTCGCGATGTAGACCGGCAGCACCGGCACCCGTGGACGCGGAGCGTAGCTGTTGCTCGTCGGAGCCGCCGCGAGTCCCGGTGCCGCGAGAAGACCAGCCTCTTTGAGCCGCTTCCAGCGGTCGCGGTTCAAGTCGGACCATCTGCTCGTCGGTTTGCGCGGCGTCACTTTGATCGCGTAATGGTCCTCGTCCAGGCGTTTGATCAGGCTGTCGACCCACCCGAAACAAAGCGCTTCGCACACGAGGTCGTCGTACGGCATCGATTCGACGCCCGTATGCTGCTTGTGTCGAACAAGCCAAATGCCTTGACTCGACGCGTGGTGGGTCGAAAGCCAACGCCGCCAGCGCGCCCGCGTGCGCACGTCAAGTGTGGCGAGATCCATTGTCGGAGCGACCACCCGTCTCTTCCGAGGGAATCGGAAACTCACGCATCAACAGCACGCGACGTGCTTGCTCGAAGTGCCGGCGATCGTGAGCGGCCAACAGCCGGCACCCGTCCAGGACACTGTACGTCACGAATCGAACGAACGGTGAAATCATGATCGAGCGGGCCGCGTGACGTTCGTCGACCGTTTCCATCCACTGCGCAGCGTCGACCTGTTGGCTGGCAAACTGCTCGATGATGCTTCGAGGAATGTCGGCCCCGGTGGGCCTCGCTCTCGTCGGTGCGGTGAATTTCCACTTCGAGGCCGGACCCTGAGAACGGACCAGCAACTTGCCGAAGAGCCGCGGTAGAAGAGGTAGCCGCTGCCATACGGAGTGTGCCGGCCGTTCGGTGGCGTCCTGCGCGGCGCGATGTACCAGGCGATTTCCAGTGAAGAGATGGGAAAAGCACTGCGCGACACTCCACCCGGCATCGCCTGGATGCCAGTTGAGCTGGCCTTCGTCGAGGTCGCCAAAAGTCGACCGCGCATCTCGCGCGACGTTCCGCAGCTCGGCGCTCACTTCGGCAAGCGACAGCCCGGAGTAATCCATTCCGCGATCGTACGCGCGACTCGAGTGCGGCATTTTCTGGCGTGACGAGCATCGACTCGTCCAGTTATCCGATGTCCAAATTCCGTCACGGCTGGACCCGACGATAGGGGGGCCGACGATAGCGATACCGGGAGGGCCCCAGCGCGGCTTCAAAGTGACCGAGCGCCCGCTCGCCGAAGACGTGGGCCGTCTGGCGGATGGAAGCTCCGGCGCGCGAAACCTTCTAGTTGACAGTCTACCAGACGAGATTGAATACTCTGGTAGAATGGCGACTAGAACCAGCTCGGCTCGGCGGGACCGAGTCGTCGATCGCCCGCGTGCAGATCCCGGTCTCCACCCAGTTTCGGAGAGTGCCTGATGCTCGGCCGTCGCTCACAAGGTGACTTCGAGGACGAGATTCGCTCCCATCTCCGAATGGAGGTAGACCGTCTCGTCGCGCAGGGAATGTCTCCGGCTGAAGCGGAACGGAAGGCACGGCGCACTTTCGGCAACATTGGCGTGGCCGAGGATCGGTTTCACGAGGGCCAGCGGTTTGCGTGGCTCGAAGATGCCGGTCGAGATCTGCGACTTGCCTGGCGCTCATTGCTGCGCACGCCCGGGTTCCTGGTCGCGTCGGTCGGCACGCTCGCGCTCGCGATCGGCGCCGTGGCCGGGATGTTCAACGTCGTGCACAAGGTACTGCTCCAACGACTCCCGTTTCCGCAGCCAGACCGGCTCGTGTTCCTGAGGGGCACGGCGCCGGGTTCGGATCTGCCCGCTCGCTACGACCTGGGCAACGAGTTCTACGTCCACTACAAAGACCGCTCGAAGCTCATCGATGGTCTGTTCACGTTCAGCTCGGGAACATCGACCTTCCGCACTCAGGATCGGGTCGAGCGCATTCCCATGGCGTGGCCGTCGAACGACATGTACGCCACGCTCGGCGCCCGCCCGCAGCTGGGGCGCCTCCCCGTTTCGTCGGACAACGACGACGTCGTGGTGATCAGCGATCAGATGTGGAGCAGTTGGTTCAGCCGCGACAAATCCGTGATCGGTAAGTGGTTTTTCGTTTCGGACAGTCTCAAGCAGGTCATCGGCGTGATGCCGCCGGAGTTCAAATTTCCGAGCGACAACACGATGCTCTGGGTGTCGGGCGAGATTCGGGCGGATCAAGTGCGGCCCGGCAATCTCGGCGCCCCGATCGTGGCGAGGATGAAAGCCGGCGTCACGACCGATCAGCTGGCGGCCGAGCTCAATGGGCTCACGAAAGAACTGCCTGGGCGATTCGGCGCGTCGCCGACGTACACGCGCATCATCAGCAAGCATCGGGCGTTGGTCGTCCCGATTCTCGATCGCATCGTGGGGCCAACGCTCAAGACGTCCCTCCTCGTGCTGCTTGGCGCCGTCGCGGTCGTGCTGCTGATCGCGTGCGCGAACGTCGCCAATCTGTTTCTCGTCCGCGCAGAGTCTCGGCGACGCGACCTCACCGTGCGCCGGGCGATCGGCGCGTCACGCGCGCAACTCATGCGCTTTCAGATGGCGGAGTCGTTCGCCGTGGCGTTGGCGGCCGGCGCCCTGGCGGTCGTGCTCGCGACCGTGTCCCTTCCGCTCTTTCTGCGCGCCGCCCCAGATGGCATTCCGCGTCTCAACGAAGTTCGGATCGACGCGCCGACGCTCGCCGCGACATTGGCGCTCGTGCTGGTCGTCGCTCTCGCGTGTGGCATTGCGCCGGCGCTGCGCGCTTCGTCCCCCGATCTCTCGTTCCTCCGCGAAGGGGGTCGCGGATCGACCGGCCGTCAAAAGTGGGGACGTGACTTGCTCGTCGTCGGACAGACGGCGCTTGCCCTGGTGCTTCTCATCGGCTCAGCGCTGCTCGTAGAGAGTTTCCAGCGGCTTCGTCGTGTAAACCCGGGCTACGACATTCGGAACATCTACACGTTTCAGTACGCGCCGGACCAGCCTGGGCTGCGCGACGGACCCTCGCTCGGTCAACTCCATCTGAACGTGATGAATCGGCTGCGCGCCATGCCCGGCGTGACCGTCGTCGGCGTCGTCGACAACATTCCACTCGACGAAGGAACACGCGGCATTCGCGTCCGAACCGACGAGATGTCGAGCGACGCCCAGCCCGCGCTGCTCCAGCTGAACTTCACCGGCGGCGACTACTTTCGCGCGTTGAGCATTCCGGTGCTCCAGGGCCGCACCTTCACCAACGACGAGGCCATTACGCCGAACAACAGCGTGATCGTCAGCCGGTCGGCGGCGGAAAAGCTGTGGCCCAGGCAGAGCCCGCTCGGGCATCGAATCCGGCCTCAGTTCGGCCGCCAGGACAGCCTGCAGTTCACCGTGGTCGGCGTCGTGGGTGACGTGAAGCAGGACGATTGGCGCGATGCCGGCGAGGCAATCGTGTATTTCCCGCTCACCGGTCCAGCGCCGACCGCGTGGGGCTTGGGCTCACCGGCGTACGTCGTGAAGTCCACGCGCGCCGAATCGATGCGCAACGAGGTCCGCGCACTCATTCGGGAATTCGCGCCGGAGGCGCCGGTCTATCGCGAGTTCACGATGGAGTTCCTCGCGCGGCGCTCGATGATTCAGCTCTCGTTCACGACGTTGACCCTGGGTGTCGTGTCCGCGCTGGCGCTGCTGCTCGGCGCGGTCGGATTGTACGGCGTGCTGTCCTACGTCGTGGCGCAGCGCACCCGTGAGATCGGCGTGCGCATGGCGCTTGGTGCGACCGTGGGCGCCGTACGACGCCAGGTCGTGTCGCAAGGCGCGAAGGTGGTGTTGGTCGGCGTGGTCATCGGTGTCGTCGCAGCGGTTGCGTCGACGCGGTTGCTCGGAACGCTGCTCTTCGGGGTGAAAGCCGTGGACCCGCTCGTCTTCGCGGCGATGTCGGCGACGATGATCGCGATGGGTGTGCTCGCGAGCTACATGCCGGCGAAGCGGGCGAGCGACGTGGATCCCATCGTCGCGCTGCGAAGCGATTGAACAGGCATCGCCCTAGTCGGCGAATCGAGTCACGGACAACAGATTGCCCTCGGGCGCGGAACGCTATTCGCCGCGCAGCACCACGGCGGGATGTGTCCGCGCCGCCCGGCGCGCGGGAACGAAGGTCGCGATCACCGTCACCGCGATGAGCAGTGCCGTCGCCGCGCTGAACTCCGCGGCGCTCGTCGGTTTCACCTCGTACAGCAATGCGCGCAGAAACCGCGTCGCGCCCAGCGCCGCAACCAGGCCGACACCCGCGCCGGTAGCGACGAGTCTGAGTCCGTCGCCGAGTACCATGCCGCCGACATGACTGGGTGCGGCGCCGAGCGCGATCCGGATGCCGAACTCCCTCACGCGTCCATTGGCCGCGTAGGAAACCACGCTGTACACGCCGATCACCCCGAGCAGCAGCGCGGCGCTTCCCGCGATGGCGATCAGCAGCATCGTGAGCCGTACGCGAGCGGTCGCATCGTCCACCAGCGATCCGAGTGTGCGGACGTTCGCCGCGGGGATGCGGCGGTCGAGTGCCTTCACGACTTCCTGGATCGTTGCCGCCGACGGCAGCCGCGCCCCTCTGATGGTGTATCGCACCTCGTAGGGATTGCGGTGAATCGGATTGCTATCGGCCGGAAGTCCATCGGCGTCGCGGAGCAGCGGAAGGTAGACCGTCGGCACGTCGCCATCCTCGATTCGAGCCCACGGCACATCGCCGGCGACGCCTATGATTGTGAACGGTCTCAATTGCATGCCGGCGAAAGCTTGTCCCTGAATCTGCTTTCCGACGACGTCGGTCGCTCCGAACAAGCTCTTTGCGAGTCGCTCACTGAGAATCACCGCCGGTGCGCCGCGCAGGTCGCCGGCGCGGAAGGTGCGTCCGGCGCGCAGCGGAATTCCCGCCGCGCGGAAGTAGTCGGTGCTGGCAAGGTTGCCGGACGCCGCGACGATCGATCGTCCATCGGGGGCTTGGAGTTGCGTCACGAGCTCCGGCGCGCCGGAGTTCGCCAACGGAAACCATTGCGCGACGCCCGCCGATGTCACCCCCGGAAGTGCGGTCAGTCGATCGACCAGCTTTGCATGGAATTCCGCCTGCGCACCGTACGAGGTGTAGCCGTCCCAGGGCAGTGACACGTGAAATGTCAACGCATCAGCGGGCTCGAACCCTATCCGCGCGTTGAGCAGATTCCAAAAACTGCGCCCCAGCAGCCCCGCCGCGATCAGCAGCACGAGCGCGATCGCCACCTGGAAGGCGACGAGACCGTTCTGCGTGCGCCGCCAAGCGAGGCTCGAGGCAGAACGTGAGGCGCGCAGACGGTCGAACACGCCGGAAATGTCGGTTCGCCCGACCGCGATCAGCCCGACGACTGCGCCGACGACGATCGCGGAGCCACAAACGAGCGCGACGGTCTGCCAGCTGAATGAGACTTCGTGTAGTCGCGGGATCTCCCGCTCGGTAAACCCGAACTTCGTCGACAGCGTGAGCGCGGCCGCCGGGAGCGCGACGATCGTCGACGCCACGCCGAGCAGGACGCCTTCGACGACGAACCGCTGCGAGAGCGCGACCCGGCTTGCGCCGAGGGAAAGCGCGATCGCCGTCTCCTGGCTCGCGCGCTCGGCACGGAGCAAAAAGAGATTCACGACGTTGGTCGTCGCGATGAGTAGCACGATCGCGACGAGGACGCCGAGAAGAACGAGCTGCGGATGAACGGCGGCTACAGTCGCCGCCTTGAGCGGCTCGACCGTGGCACGCGCTCGGCTGCGCCGCAGCATGTCACGCGTGATGTCGGGGAACCGGCCCGACATCGACGGAATGAGCGCGTTCAATTCCGCCTCGGCTGCCGACGGGGTGACGCCGTCGCGCAGGCGGCCGATCGCCGTGAGATAGCCCAATCCGAGCTGCGGGTGTCTGATTGGAACCGGGGCAGGGTAGTAGAGATCGATCGATGGCGACGGGAAGCCGAACGATCGTGGAAGAATGCCGATGACGATGCGTGCGCCGCGATTGATCTCGATCTGGCGTCCGATGACCGACGAATCCGCGCCGAACCGCCGCCGCCAGAACCTCTCCGAGATGAGAATCGGGATTCGCGGATTCTCGGTCCACGACGTGTCGGCCGTTCGGAATAGCTCGCCGAGGATAGGGCGCACGCCGAGGAGCGTGAGCAAGTTCGGCGACAGAAACGCCACGGTGACATATTCGGGGGCGTCGCCACCGGTCACGCTGAAGTCGTCACTGGTTCCATAGTCGCCAAGCTCGGTGAACGAGCGGGGGGCGCTCTTGGCGAAGTGAAAATACTCGGCGGGCGTCAGCAAGTCGCTCGTCGTCGCGGTGCCTTCCGTGACAAAACCGACGCGCACGAGTTGGGTGGGCTTTTCGTAGGGGAGGTCGCGAAGAAGCACGTCGTAAACGATCGTGCCGATTCCGGCTGCCGCTCCAATTCCGATGCCGAGCGTCGCGATCACCCCGGCCGTGAACGCCGGCGCGCGTCGCAGGCGACGAAAGGCGAAGCGGGCGTCGCGGGCGAGGTGGTCAAACGCCGCGATGCCGCGCGCGTCGCTCGTCTCCTCCCGGAAGCGCTGCGCGCCGCCGAAGCGGAGGAGAGCAGCGCGGCGAGCGTCGTCCGGGCTCATGCCCCGACGAACGTTCTCCGCCGCTTCCATCTCGATATGGAAGTCGAACTCGTCGTCCTGGTCGGCGGCGAATTGCGAACGACGGCGGAACAGCTCCATCATACGCGCGAACGTGGCTCGCAGCTGATGCGGCACGGGGTCAGCTCCCCGCAGCCAGCACGAGACCGACCGCGCTGACGAAGCGATTCCAGGACGCGAGCTCTTGGCTGAGCGCGCGGCGCCCGGCGGCGGTGAGGCGGTAGTATTTCGCGCGCCGGCTGTTCTCAGTGACGCGCCATTCCGTGTCGATCCAACCGCGCTGCTCGAGCCGAACGAGCGCGGGATAGATGGATCCTTGGCCGACCTGCAGCGCATCGCGCGACAGCTGCTCGATGCGGTGAGTGAGTCCCCAACCGTGCATCGGCGCGAGCGACAGCGTCTTGAGAATGAGCAGGTCGAGCGTGCCTTGCAGGACCTGTTCATTGCTGGTGGGCTTCGCCACGGTCTCCTCCCGAATGCCAGGAGGAAGGTTACGTCACTCCTCCCGAATGTCAATAGGAGGGATGACCGCGCCGGGACCTGCCGCTACACCAGCGAGGCTAGAAGCTCGGCCAATTCCGCTGGCTGATCGATCATCAGATCGTGCCCGCACGACACTTCCGACGTCTTCCAGCCGCGATCGGCGCGGACGCGTTGATACGCGGCATCAAACGCCGGGTGTGCGTACGCCGGGACCCGAACGAAGACCTTTTTCGCGATCCTCTGGTAGGCATCGGTCACGCGGAGCGGCTCCGTGAAGCACTTCGTCGGCTGCGGCGTGAGCTTGCTGTTTACCCACGCAAGGTCCTTCTCGTTGACCTTGAACGTCGCGGCGGCGGGCGGAGGTACCATCGGTGTCGGGTACGGCGCTGCCGTCGGCCCGCGGAGCGCGACCACTGACTGTCCGTCGCGTGGAATCATCGCATCGAGATAGACGATCGCGGCGATTCGCTCCCGTAGCTTTTCAGCCACACCGGTGATCACCATGCCGGCGTACGAATGCCCGACGAGCACGAAGCGATCGAGATCCTTCCAGGTTATCTCGTTGACCACGTCGTCGACGTGGGTCGCCAAGGTGACGGCGTCACTCGCCAGGTGCGCACGCTCGCCGACGCCGGTGAGCGTCGGCGCGGCCACGTAGTGGCCCTTGGCGGTCAGCCGGTCGGCCACGCGTCTCCAGCACCAACCGCCGTGCCACGCGCCGTGCACGAGCACGAACGAAGTCGCCGCCTCGCGTTTCGCCGCCGGAAGGGCGGCAAACGTGCTCGCCGCTCCCAGCGCGGCCACGTCATTGAGAAATTCCCGGCGCGAGCGATGACCCGATTCGTTCGCCATCGTCCGAAACCCGCCAGTCGGTAGTGAAGGGAGCCGCCACGCGGAGTCCGCGTCGGAGGTTGAATTATCCGGCAACGGTACGTGGCGAACCCCGCCGTGGGCAAGCGAGCCCGGCGATCGCGCCACCGTCACGGGCACGGCCGATGCAGCGGTACCACCCCCTGAGTTTCAAATACCGCCTGCCAAAGAGGAAGAAATGAAGACTCGTGATGTGCTTCAGCGCTATTTCGACTCTCTCGCGCGCCGCGACGACTGGGCGTCATGCCTCGCCGACGACGTGGTGTTCACGAGCTTCACCAGTCCCGTGAAAGAAGCCCGCGGCAAACAGGCGTTCCTCGAGGCGACGAAGCGCTTCTACGGAACGATCGCCAAAGTGAACGTTCGCGACATCATCGTGGACGAAGACCGGGCATGCGCCCTCACCCACTACGAGCTCCAGCCGCCCGGTGGGGCGGCCGCGTTCACGAGCGACGTCGCCGAAATCTTCACCGTCCGCGACGACCGCATTACGTCGTTTGCGATCTACTTCGATACCGCACCATTTCCGAAATGACGCGTCGGGTGGCTGCGCCGCAGAAGGAACGGGTAGGGACTGAGTCCCGCTCACTCCGACTGCAGCGCACTGGCCGGATTCAGACGCGACGCGCGAGTGGCCGGAATCGTCGTCGCGAGGAACGTGATCGAAAAGATCAGCAGCGTCGCGATCGCCAAGATCACGGGGTCCGACGCCTTGATGGCGTACACGCGACTCGACACGAGCTGCCCCGAGAAATATGCCAACCCGATACCGATGGCGGCGCCGATGAAACCGAGCGTCGCGCCTTGCCGCATGACGAGCAAGAACACGGAGCGCGGCGACGCGCCAAGGGCGAGACGCGTGGCCATCTCCTCTCGACGCAGCGACCCGGCGTATGACACGACACCGTAGATCCCGACCGCCGCCAGCACGATCGCGATGCCCCCGAAGATCAGCATCAGCGTCATGCCCAACTCTTGCCGGCTGAGCGTTCCGCCGATGATGTCCGACGCAAGCTCGAAGTCGAGCGCCATCGTCGGGTTGAGCTTTCGCACTTCCGTGCGAATCGCTCGCTCGACTCCGGCGATGTCGCCCGATCCGGACATCGATACGACGGCCGTCGCGCGGCGAAATGGCGCCTGCGTCAGCGACGTGTAGAACGACGGCTCCGCCGGCTCGCCGAGAGATTTCTGTCGAACGCTGCCGACGACGCCGACGATCGTCACCTCGTTCCTTGGATCCGGCGCTGGATACCCGGCCGAAAACTGCACGCCAATCGGATCGCGTCCCTTGAGGTACTTGTCGACGAACACCTGGTTGACGATCGCCACCGGCGCCGTGTTCGGGAGGTCGCCGCTTCCGAAGTCACGACCTTTGATGAGCGGAGTTCCCATCGCGGCGAAGAGGCCCGGGCTGACGAAGCGCTGGCGCGTGCCGGGCGGATTCGCCGGGTCGAACGGTTCGCCGTGAAATTGCGCCAACAGCGAATTCTCGATTCGCACGCGCGTCGGGTACGCCGAGACGAGCCCGACGTCGGCCACGCCGTGGATGTTCTTGATGGTGCTCGCGAGATCGGTCTGCGCCTGGCGCACGGCATCCGGGTTCGGATATCGCTGCCCCAAGAAGGACACGTCGAAGATCAACCGCTTCTCCGGCACGAAGCCGGCGTCGGTGTTTCGGAGATTCGAGAATCCTCGAACGAGCCAGCCCGCGCCGGCCACCAACATGATCGCCAACGCGACTTCGGCGACGGTCATCGCCATCAGCCATCGCGCCGTACCACGGCCGGCGGTCGCCGAGCGTGAGCTGTCGTTCATGAGGGTCTTCACATCGCTGCGGAGCAGGCGAATCGCGGGAGCAAGTCCGATGATCGCGCCCGTGAGGACCAACATGGCCAACGAGAAGAGCAGCACTCGGCCGTCGAACGTCACCGCGTCGAGGCGGGGCAGCTTCGACGCGCCAAGGGCCAGCAACGCGCGGAGGCCCAGCGCTCCCACGCCGACTCCGACGATGGTACCCGCGACGGCGAGCACCATCGACTCGGTGAGGAGCTGTCGCACGAGCCGGCTCCATCCCGCGCCGAGCGCCGCGCGCACGGCCATCTCACGGGCACGCGCGGCGCCCCGCGCGAGCAGGAGGTTGGCGACGTTCACGCACGCGAGCAGGAGCAGCAGCCCGGTCGCCGCCATGACGATGATCAGGATCGGCCCCAAGTCGCCGACGATCGAGTCGACGAGCGGCCGCGTGACGTAAACGCGGTTCTTGTCCGCCGCCGGAAAGTCGGTGGCAAGACCGTTCATGACGGTCGACAGCTCGCCCTTCGCGCGCTCGATCGTCGAACCGTGGCGCAGCCGGGCGAACGCCTCCTGTCCGTGGTTGATGTCGGCGGGCGGAGTTCGCTGGGCGATGAAAATGTCGCCGGCATGCGGGATGTCGAGATCGCGCGGCGCGACGCCGGAAATCGTCGAGTTGAATTCGGCGAAATGAATCGGCTTCCCGACCACCGCGGGGTCGCTGTTGTACAACTGCTTCCACATCCGAGTCGAGATGACGATCGCGGGAGCCGGCCCGGGCTGCGGGGGCGCGTTGGGGCTCGGCGGCGGAAGCGGAGTGAAGTCATCGTGCTTGAACCCGCCGATGCTCATCGGAAGCCCGAAGAGCTCGAAGAACCCTTCGGTCACCGCGTAGACCTGCACGTGCGACGGCGTTCCATCTGTCGCAAGCAGCGTGAGGTCGCCCGGAATGAATCCCGCCGCGCGTTCGACGGACAGCTTGGGATCGTTGAGCCGGTAGATCTCGCCTCCGGACAGCATGCCCGTGGTGACACGGCCGTCCGTGAGGGCGGTTCTGAGGCTGTAGAGGTCCTGCGAGTTGGGATATGGAAGCGGCTTGAGAAGGACCGCGCTCAGCGTCGTGAAAATCGCGGTCGTCGCGCCGATGCCAAGGGCGAGCGTGGCGATCGCAGTGAGGGGGAAGCCCGGCGAGCGGCGGAACGCGCGAAGCGTGACGCGGACGTCCTGGAGAAGCGTTTCCATTCCTGGACTCCTGACTGCTACATCGAGGTGGGGGAGAGGGACCGATTGATAGTAGTGCGCGGTGGCGAGCCCGCAACAGAATCGGGACAGACGGGCCTCGGCATCGGTCGGTGTTGCGGGCGCGCGTCGCGCGAGCCTTTCCCTATTGACTTCTAGGAGAGTCGTGGTACGTTGGTCTTCCCTAGAAGCAAAGAGGAGCGCGCGCGATGAAGCAGAAGCCCGACCTCCCCCAAGGCACCCTCGACCTGCTGGTCCTCAAGGCCCTGAGCCTGGGCGAGACGCACGGCTATGGGGTGGGTCTGCGCATCGCGCAGCTCGCCGACGACATGCTCCGCGTCGAAGAGGGCACGCTCTATCCCGCCCTGTACCGCATCGAGCAGATGGGCTGGATCGACAGCAAGTGGGGGATCTCGGAGAACAACCGGCGGGCCCGCTTCTATCGGCTCACGCGCGCGGGCTTGAAGCAGCTCGGCATCGAAGGTGAGCGCTGGGACCACATCACGGCCGCCGTCGCGAAAGTCATGCGGGCCACCACCGCCTGATCGAATCGAGATTCCAATGAAGACTCTACGTGTCCTGCGCGACCGGCTTCGCGCGCTGTGGCGCTCCGACCGCGTGCAAGACGAGATCGCCGAGGAGCTTCGCTTTCATGTCGAGATGCGCGCGCGCGACAACGAGCGCGCCGGCATGAGTCCGGCCGATGCCCGACGCGAAGCCGAGCGTCGATTCGGCTCCGTGGCGCTCGCGGCGGATGCCGGCTACGACGTGCGCGGTGGCGGGTGGATCGAGACTCTTGTGCGGGACGTGCGCTTCGGCGCGCGTGTCCTCGCCAAACACAAGATCTTCTCGGCGGTCGTCATCCTGACGGTCGGCGTCGGCATTGGCGCGAACGCGACGATCTTCACGCTCGTCGATCGCGTGCTCCTGCGTTCACTCCCGGTTCAGCATTCCGAGGAGCTTGAACAGGTCACGCTGCCGAACGACTGGTCGACGTTCAGCGAGCCGTTCTTTCGGGATCTGCGCCGCCGCACGGATATTTTCTCGGGCGTGCTCGCGCGCACGGTCGTTCCGGCGACGATCGCACGGTCAGGCGACGCGAGGCGCGGTGTCGTCGAGCTGGTGTCGGGGAATTACTTCTCCGTCCTCGGGACGCGGGCCGCGCTCGGACGCTTGCTGAGCGATGTTGACGATGTCGTGTTGCGGGGCGCGCCGGCCGCCGTCGTCAGCGATCGCTTCTGGCGAAACAGCCTTTCGCGCAATCCGGACATCGTGGGCACCACGATTCAAATCGACAACCAGTCCGTCACCATTATCGGGGTCGCGGCGCCGGACTTCTTCGGCATCGAGGTCGGGGTGTCACCCGACGTGTGGGTGCCGCTCGCCATGCAACCGCAGCTGCTGTACCAGGGTGACGCGCTCGCCGACAACCGCGAGGCCAATTGGCTGGAGGTCATCGGGCGAAGAGCTCCGGGAATCACACACGCCCGCGCGGAGTCGGGGACGTCGTTGGTGTATCAGCAGTCGCAACGCGCGATCGGTCGTCCGGCGCCAAACGATTGGCCGACGACCGTCCGACTCATCGACGCCGGCCGGGGCCTCTCGCGGCTGCGAGAACAATACGCGACCTCTCTCCGTCTGCTGACGGGCCTCGTCGCGATCCTCATGCTGGTCGCGTGCGCGAGTCTGACGACGCTGCTGATGACGCGATCGGCCGCGCGACGACAAGAGATCGCAGTTCGGCTGACGCTGGGCGCTTCGCGCGCGAGACTGATTCGACAGTTGATGACCGAGGGCGCGCTGCTCAGTCTCTGCGGCGCGGCCGTCGGGCTGGCGATCGCGCGCTGGGGTATCGGCCTCCTCATCCACTTGCTGCCGCGCGAGCGCATTCCTCTGGCGATCGACGCGGCGGTGGGCGCGCGTTCCTTGGTCTTCGCGCTTGTCCTCTCGATGCTCACGGCGGCCTTGTTCTCAGCGGGGCCTGCGTTCCGGTTCACTCGACCCGATCTTGCCCGAGCCCTGAGGGCCGTGAACGACTCGAGCGCGAACGTCGCCGGGCGATCCTTCGACGTGCGAAGGGCTCTCGTGAGCGTGCAGGTCGCGCTTTCGCTGGTCCTCGTGATCGGCGCGTCGCTGTTCGTACAAAGCCTCGCCCGTACCGCGGCGATCCCGCTCGGGTTTCAGACTGAACATGTCGTCATCGCGTCGATCGATCCGTCGTTGAGCGGCTATTCGCCGGACGGCGTGGAGCGGTTCTATCGGGACGTCGAGTCGCGGCTGCGCAAGGCCACGGGCGTGCGCAGCGTCGGTTTTTCCGCATGGCCGCTCCTAGGCGGCGAACTGAGCATGATGACGGTCCGCCAACCGAACGTTCCGCGACCTCCGGACCCCAGCACGTGGCTCATGTCGATGAACGTCGTGACTGGCGACTTTTTCGACGCGGCCGGCGTCTCGATGCAACGCGGCCGCGCGTTCAGTCAGGCCGATTCCGCCGCGGGCTCACACGTCATCGTCCTCAACGAGGCGGCGGCCCGTAGCTACTTCGGCTCGGATAACGCAGTGGGCCGCACGCTGCTTGTAGGGCGCTCGGCCGCGACGGTCATCGGCATCGCGAGCGACTCCAAGTACGCCGCGGTGCGCGAGGAGACTCGTCGCATCGTGTATGCGCCGTTCGGCCGCGACGTTCAGGTATTCGTCGGCAGTACGGGAGAACGAACGATCTACGTCCGGACCAGCGGCGACCCGTCCCGATTCACCGGCGTCATCGCGGGGGTCGTTCGTGCCGTCGACAAACGCGTGCCGGTCTACAACGTCAAGACGTTTGCCGCGCAGAAGGCGGAGTCGCTGGCGCGTGAACGCTTGGTCGCCGCGATCGCCGCGTGGACGGGAGCGATCGCGTTGGGCCTGGCCGCTCTGGCGCTCTACGGGCTGGTGAGCTTTGGCGCGGAGAGCCGCACTCGCGAGATCGGCATTCGAGTTTCGCTCGGCGCCGACGCGCCCCACGTCGTGTGGCTGATTGTGCGCGGCGCGATCGGAATGGTCGCCGCCGGATGCATCGCCGGCGTGGCGCTTGGGCTCGGCTTGTCGCGCTTCGTTCAGTCACAGCTCTACGGCGTCCGCGCGACGGACGTGACGACGATCGGCACGGCGGTCGGGATTCTGCTGATCACCGCGCTCATCGCCGCGTTGGCGCCCGGGCTGCGGGCATCGCGCATCGACGCCACGACGGCGTTGCGCTATGAGTGACGTCGCAAGCCACGTCAGAGAACCGAGAGAGGCTTCGTCATGAAGAGCATCCGGTCGACCCGACTCACCGCCCTTGTTTCGTCGCTCATCGCGATCGCATCGATCGCGCCGATCAGCGAGGCACAGAACGGGCCGGGGCATGCCGAGATCAGTCAGTGGATCGGCCGCAACCACCCGAATGTCATCGCCGGCGACCCGCGGGTGAACGCGGTGCTCATCGTCGTGGACAGCGCGAGCCGCTACGTCGCGAGCGTCGCGGACTCGCTTCCGCCGCCGGTCATCGCGGCGATCGACTCGATATTCGCTTCGGTCGGCGCGCACAACGAAATCGAGAGCATGGCTCACGAGCTCCTGGCGGGCCGGTTGCGCGTGCCGAACGGGGACGGCAGCCAGCCGATTTACGTCGTCGATGGCGTCCGCGTCGGGCGCGTCGACTCACTGATGGAGAACGCGGTCAAAAGCATTCAATTCATGAATGGCGCCGAGGCGGCTTCGAAGTACGGGGCAGACGCCGCGAAAGGGGGCGCAGTTCTGGTGACGATGATTCACGACGAGGGCTGGAGCCAACTCGTTCAGGCGAGCCATCGCGAACGATTGCGTAAGGTGGGGATCGAGCCGGAACGGATCGACTTCGGGAACACGCAGATGATGCAGGTCAGGGCTGGCACTTTCGGTCCGTATCGAATGAACGTCACGATTCTGCGATTGAAATGAGAGCTGATTCGCAACGACCCCGCGGTTCGAACGTCCAGTGATGCTCTCACCGAGCGCCCGGTTATGCTCACATGAACACAGCGCGATATCGCCTCTTCGTCGTCGTGCTGAGCGACACGGTGGCGGGTGTGCTCGACTTGGAGACTCAGACGAGCGTGGACCCGCACTTGGGCCAGACGGTCGACGATCTCTTCGCGTTCATTCAGGACGCGATCGACCGTCCCGCGCAGTGGATTCACGCGGAGTACGACCCGCTGAAGGGATTTCCGACCGCGATCGACTACGATGGAGCGGCGTTGATCGCGGACGACGAGATCTCGTTCCGCGCAAGCGACGCTCATCCGATCTCCCCGCCGCCCGGGTGAGCGCCCTGGGATGAAAGAAAAACGCTGCTCGAGGGTTCTCGAACAGCGTCCGTCGATCGGTTCAGCGGGCTGAGCTGATTGCGAGGATGTGCCGTCTCCCCGCCACAATGAGGATATAAGACAGCCCCGGGCTTGCGACAAGGCCGGGGACACCCCGCAGACTTGCCGGCCCGGAAAATCGTGGCCGAGATCAAATCTGAATAACGGGGGGACGGATGCGTGTGTTGTCGACGAAAGGTTTGCGATGACCAGGCACGCGGTAGTGATCGCCGGTGGAGGTCCGACCGGATTGATGCTGGCCGCGGAGTTGGCGCTCGCCGGCGTCGACGTCGCGATCGTCGAGCGGCGGGCGAACCAGGAGCTCGCGGGCTCGCGCGGCAGCGGGCTGCACGCACGCACGATCGAAGTGTTCGATCAGCGAGGGATCGCCGAGCGGTTTGTGTCGCAGGGACAGAAACATCCGGCCGTTGGCTTTCATCCGGTCCCGTTGTCCGTCACGGACCTTCCCACGCGGCACAACTATGCCCTCGGACTGTGGCAGAATCAGATCGAGCGCATTCTGGCCGAGTGGGTGGGTGAGCTGCCGGTGCGGTTCTATCGTGAACGTGACGTGATCGGTTTCGCGCAAGACGACCGCGGCGTCGACGTGGAGATGTCCGACGGTCAACACTTATGGGCGGAGTATCTCGTCGGCTGCGACGGCGGACGCAGTCTGGTCCGCAAGAAGGCGGGCATCGAGTTCCCGGGGTGGGATGCGACGACGAGCTGGTTGATCGCCGAGGTGAGTTGGACGGAGGAGCCGGCGTGGGGACTGCGCAACGACGCGGTCGGGATTCATGCGATCGGCAAGTTGGAGGACCCCAAGCGGGCACGCATGGTGTTGACCGAAGCGCGTGTCGGCGCGGACGCCGAACCGACGCTGAACGACGTGTGCGAAGCGCTGGTCGGTGCGTATGGAACGGACTTCGGGATCCACAACGCCACCTGGGTTTCCCGCTTCACCGACATGACTCGCCAGGCGGCGGCCTATCGTGCGCGACGCGTCCTACTCGCCGGCGACGCCGCGCACGTGCATCCGCCGATTGGCGGGCAGGGCCTCAACATCGGCGTGCAGGACGCGGTGAATCTCGGTTGGAAATTGGCGCAAGTGATCAAGCGAACGTCGCCGGAGACACTTCTCGACACGTACCACGCGGAGCGTCATCCCGTCGCCGCGCGCGTGCTGCGCGACACGATGGCGCAAGTCGCGCTTCGCCGCCAAGACGCTCGAACGAAAGCGTTGGCCGACTACGTGTCGGAGCTTCTGAACATGGACGAGCCTCGCCAGAAAATGGGGACGGAGATCTCCGGGCTCGGCGTACACTATGATCTGGGCGAAGGCCATCCGCTGTTGGGACGTCGAATGCCGGACCTCGACGTGGTCACCGCGAGCGGACCGCGGCGAGTGTTCTCGCTCCTTCATGAGGCGAGACCGGTGTTCCTCAACCTCGGTCACCCCGGTGCGTTCGACATCGCCCCATGGTCCGATCGAGTCAAATCGATCGACGCCACGTACGACGGGGTTTGGGAGCTTCCCGCGATCGGCACGGTCGCCGCTCCGACCGCCGTGTTGATTCGGCCTGACGGATACGTCGCGTGGGTCGGCGATAAAACCGGCGCGGCGCCGTTCGATGCTCTGGCGAAGTGGTTCGGTCCAGCCCTCCGGTGACTCACACTCCGATCGACGGCGCCGTCACCGCCGAACGAATCGCTTGAAGTTGGGGGTAGAGATAGACGTCGGAAGCGATTCCCGACGGCCACATGCCCTCGTTCACGACCGAGATCCACGCCACATCGATCAACTCGGCGGCGCTTCCCTCCCCGCCGCCTGGTGCCGCTTCACCGCCTTCGGCAGTGCAGAGGTAGGTGCGCCATCGAATGTACGTTCCATCCGGAGGCTCCGCCGGTCGATCGAACAGAAGGCGCTCGACGCGAACTTGGAGGCCTGTCTCCTCGAGCACTTCACGGGTAACGCACGACACTTCGTCCTCGTCTTCCTCGCGGCCGCCCCCGGGTAGCATCCACACTGTCGGGCCGTCGCGAAACGCGCATCGCACCAAGAGAACCGGTCCATCGCGAAGAACGGCGGCTTGATATCGAGTGTGGCGCAGCGTGACCAAGACTATGGGCTCCGCGGATCGACGGTGGATGCGTGTCTCGACCTGCGGGTGGATCTCAGGTGAGATGCAAGTCGTTACCAAAGTGCACGAGTCGAAGCTTGCACGCGACGGTTCGCGACGCGGCGTTCTCCCAGCTCGTGCTATAGAGCGGCTCGACGCCGAGCGCACGCACGCGCTTCGCCCAGGCCGCCACCACGCGCGCGGCGTATCCGCGACCGCGATGGGCCGGCGCGGTCTCGACGCCGGCTTCGTGCGCGTGAGCGGTGATGCGAACGCTCCCACACACCGCCACCGCCTGATCTCGAAGGGTCAGAGCGAACAGCGGCGGCGAGTTGTAGATGTCGGGCGCCCACGGCTGAAGGAGAGGGTCGAGCACGCCTACGTTCGCATCGGTCACTTGAACGATTGCGCCGTCGTCGGAATCGAGCGTCGGCACCTCGTTAGGAAACGCGAATGCCGGCCCGGCCGACGTGTTCGTCACGGGCGTCGACCGATTGAGTATCGCCGCCAGGCGGCTCAATTCCTCCCGCGCGTCGTTTCCGCCATCGGTGGGAAAGGCGACGATCGGCGTTTCTGCCACAGCGGCCTCGAGCTCGCGGCGGATGTCGAGCGGCACGTCGACGCGAAAGCGGTGCGCGACGCCGATGGCTCCTCGGCACACGAAGAAGCGCGGAGCCGGACCGCCGTTGGGCTCGCGCACGCGCAGGAGTCGCCCGGCCGAATCGGTCGTGTACAGCGCCTCGATGTGGCGCTCGATCAGAGCGTGATCGCGGAGTGCGCCTTCGAACAACGTCTAGCGAGTACCGGCGATCAGGGAAACGCCGTACCCGTCGACTCGCGCGCGACAGCGGTCTAGCTGGCAGCCCCAACTGAGCGTCTTCCACGCGGTGCCGGTTCGCGCCGTCGCGCGGACTTCTGCGGCGGTGCGCTCCACTATGAAGCGAAACGCAGCCTGGTCGAGCTGCGGCGTGGCGAGCGTCACGACGCCATTGGCATCGACGATGGCGCCGCAGGCACGCTCGCAGTTGAACGAGAGCTCGTGCCACCGGCAACCGGAGTCGCAGCGAGCGGCCCATCCGGTGGGAGTCGATTCGAGCACGAGGCTGAAGGCGGCTGGAGCCCGGGTCGTCGCGGCGGCTGACGTAACGACGAGGGCAATGCCGGAGACGAGCGCTCTAAACATCGATCCTCCGTGAGATCGTGGTCGCTGACACCGAAACGCCAGTGAACCTACTAAAGGACAAATTAGAGTGTTCGGAAGCGCACGCAACCGGCGTGCCGGCCGCCTCCCCGTCGCGGGATCCCATGGGGTGCCTACGCGGTCATGGCGATGTGGTCTCGTGAGTCGCCTGGAGAACCATGACGATCCCGACGAACATGTTGATGAAACCTTGAATTCGATGACCCCTCATGCTCGTCCTACTTCCAGCCCTCCGCGCGTAGCGCTTCCTCGAGCGCGCCGAGGAACTTCTCGACGCGCGGCGTCTGAGCGTTGTAGCCCATCACGCCGATGCGCCACACTTTGCCGGCGAGCGTGCCGAGTCCGCCGCCCATTTCGACGCCCATGTCGAGCAGGCGCTTTCGCAGTTTCGCTTCGTCGATCCCCGCGGGCGCAGACACGAGATTGATCGTCGCGCAGCGATTCGCCTCGGGAGTGAAGAGCGCCAGCCCCAGCTTCTCGAGGCCCCGCACGAGCACGTCGTGCGCCGCCTCGTGCCGAGCGTAGCGGTTGTCGAGGCCTTCCTCGAGTACGATACGCAGCGCTTCATGAAATCCATAAATGCTGGCGATCGGCGCCGTGTGGTGGAACGCTCGCGTCCGCGACGCGGTCTCTTCGCCCCAGTACTGAAAGAGAAGGTTGTAGTCGAAGTACCAGGTCTGCGGCTTCGCCTTGCGCGCGCGCACTTTCGCCATCGCGCGTGGACCGACGGTGATCGGCGCGAGGCCCGGCGGTGCGCCGATGCACTTCTGGCTGCAGCTGCCCGCCGCGTCGACGCCCAGCGCGTCGATGTCCAGCGGAAGACCGCCGAGCGACGTCACGCAGTCCATAGCGACGAGCGCGCCGTGCTTGCGCGCGACTTCGACGATCGGCTCGATCGCCTGGCGGGCGCCCGTCGTGGTCTCGATGTGCACGAACGCGACGACGTCGGCCGCTTTCTCGCGCATCAGCTTCTCCAGCGCCGCGGGGTCGGCGATCTCGCCCGGGGCCGACTCCAGCACGCGAACGTTCGCGCCGGCGCGTCGTGCCATCTCGGCCAGGCGCGCGCCGAAGTAGCCGTTGACGAGAACGACCGCTTCGTCGCCCGGCTCGATCAAGTTCAGCGTGATCGACTCGAGCCCGGCAGAACCGGTGGCCGAGATCGGAATCGTGTGGTGGTTCGTCGTGCGAAAGACTTTTCGCAGCGCGTCCATCGTCTCGTCCATCACCTTCACGAAATACGGATCGAGGTGGCCGACGGGATTGGCCGTCATCGCCTCGAGCACGCGCGGATCGGGATTGCTCGGGCCGGGGCCCATGAGCAGCCGCTCGGGCGGATTGATCGGTGCCGGCGCGCCCGACGTCTCGGCCGGCCTGCTCTTCTGTGCAGTCGCCATCACGACAACCCCAATTTCTGTGCGAGACCGATGCGCTGCAGCTTGCCCGTAGCGCCCACCGGTATCTCCGTGAGAATGAGAATCTTCCTCGGCACCTTGAACGGCGCCAACCGAGAAGACGCGAAATCGCGCAGCTCGCGGTCAGTCGCTTGTGAACCCTGTTTTAACACGATCGCCGCCGCGACGTCTTCGCCGAGCATCTCGTGCGGCATCGCGAACGTCACGCACTGGTGCACGGCGGGGTGCTCCATGATGATCTCGTCGACTTCACGTGGGGAGATCTTCTCGCCGCCGCGGTTGATGATTTCCTTCAGGCGGCCGACGATCGCGACGTAGCCGTCCTCGTCCATCACGCCCTGGTCGCCGGTGCGGAACCAGCCGTCGTAGAACGCGTCGGCGTTGGCCTTCGGATTGTTCTCGTACTCGCGCATCACGTTCGGTCCGCGAATCACGATCTCGCCGGGCGAACCGGTCGGCACCGTCGTTCCCGTCTCGTCGACGACGCGAATCTCCGGGCCGCCGGACGGACCGACGGTTCCAGGCTTGCGCTTGCCCGGGGGCAGCGGGTTGCTCGCCATCTGGTGCGTCGCCTCGGTCATGCCGTACGCCTCGACCACCGGCACGCCGAACACCCGCTCCAGCTCGGAGATCACCGTCGGCGGAAGCGCGGACGACGACGAGCGGATGAAACGAAGACGATGCCCCTTGAGCGAGTCGGGATTGTTTGCCGCGCGCAAGAGAATGGCTTGGTGCATCGTCGGTACGCCGGTGTACCACGTCGGGCGCACGTCGGAGAACCACGAGAAAAACTTGAGCGCGTTGAATCCCGGCGAGCAGCACACCTCACCACCGGCGGACAGCGGCGCCGAGAGCGCGGCGATCAGGCCGTGGATGTGGAAGAGCGGCATGATCACGAGGCCGCGGTCGTTCGCGGTCAATGACAGCGTCCGGCGAATGTTCGACGCCGAGGCGGCGATGTTCTTGTGCGCGAGCGGCACGATCTTCGGACGCGAAGTCGTGCCCGAGGTGTGCAACACCAGAGCAATGTCATCCGGAGTCGCGGCGCGCGGTTTCGCGTCGGAGCGAGCCCTCGCTTCGTCGAACTCGAGGCCGAAGCTGCCGGCGCCCTTTTCGGGCGTCGGCACGAGGCGGGCGATGGGAACGCCGAGCTTCTGCGCGACGCCGATGGCCGGCGAGTCTTTGCTCTGCGCGGCGACGAGCAGCTTCGCGTTCAAATCGGTGAGATAAAACTCGAACTCTTCGGCGCGATAGCTCGGGTTGAGCGGAGCGGCGGTCGCCGCCGAGCCGATGCCGAGGAACGCGGCCGCCATCTCCGGGCCGTTGTCGAGCACGATGCCGACGCGGTCGTTGGCGCCGATGCCCTGAGCGTTGAGCGCGCGCACGACGTCCGCGACGTGTGCGCGGAGCGCGCGATATGTGAGCGGAACGCCGCCCGGCGAACCGAGCGCCGTCGCGTCGTCTCTTCCAGCCTTCAGCAGATCCTGAATCGTGGAACTCATTTACCTCACTCCGTGAGTCACGTCTTGAATGTCACATCCTAGCGACGGCCAGCCGGCCGTGCTGGTCGGCAAGCGTCTTCCCCAAGAGACTCGCGCACGCGTACACCGCGTCGATGTGGGGCGTCGGCGTCTCGGTGAGACGGCCGAGCTCGACGACGGCCCCGACCAATGCCTCGAGCTCGATCGCTCGCCCCGCTTCCACGTCCTGCAACATCGACGTCTTGTGCGCACCCACCTTCTCGGCACCGGCGATTCGCTTGTCGATGCCAACGCGAAAGGTGATGCCGAGCTTCTTGGCGATGGCCTCCGCTTCGCGCATCATCTCGATGCTCAACTGGCGTGTGAGCGGAAACTGCAGCAGATCGACGAGCGTCGCGTGCGAGAGCGCGCTGATCGGGTTGAAGCTCAGGTTGCCCCAGACCTTGAGCCAGATCTCGCCGCGGATGTCGTCCGTGATCGGCGCCTTGAAACCCGCTCGCGTGAACGCGGCGGAAATCGCCTGCGCGCGCGGCGAGGTCGAGCCGTCCGGCTCGCCGAGCGTGAAGCGCTTTCCCTCGACGACTCGGACGACGCCTGGTGACTCGAGCACCGCGGCCGGATAGACGATCGAGCCGAGGATGCGATTGGGATCGATCGTCTTGGCGATCGAGCCGTCGGGGTCGGCGGCGTGAACGGGTCGTCCGTCGAAGGGGCCGCCCTGTTTGTGGAAATACCACCAGGGGATCCCGTTCTGCATCGTCACGATCGTCGTCTCGTCGCCACAGAGCGGAGCGAGGTCGCCGGCGATCGCCGCGACTTGATGCGCCTTGACCGCGAGCACGACGACGTCCTGCACGCCGGCGTCGGCCGTCTTCTGGTGCGCGGCGACAGTGCTCGCGACGATTTCGAGCCCGTCTTCGCCGATGACGCGCATGCCGCACCGGCGGACCGCGTCGAGATTGGCGCCGCGCGCGATGAAGGTGACGTCCTCGCCCGCCGCGGCGAGCCATCCGCCCACGTATCCGCCGATTGCGCCAGCCCCGACGACGGCGATCTTCACCTGGTCGCGCCTCGCGAGCTCACTTGGTGCGCGCTCGCATACGCGCGAGCATTCCTCCAGCGAGTCCCGCGGCGACGAGATTCATGACCGCCGTCGCGATGAACACGGCGTGCCATCCGATGCTGGTAGCCGCCACGACACTGGCCACCGGAACGAGCAGCGACGCGACTCCTTTCGCCGTGTAGAGCAGACCCGCGTTGGCCGATGCGAACGTCTTGCCGTACACGTCGGCGCAGATGGCGGGAAAGAGGCTGTAGATCTCGCCGTAGGCGAAGAACGCGAGTCCGCTCAGAATTACGAACAGCACCGGGATCTTGCCGAACGGAATGAGCAGCAGCAAGAAGACGCTCTCGAGCGAGAACGCCATGAACATCGTGCGCTCGCGACCCAGGTGATCCGACATCCATCCGAAGAACGGCCGGCTGACCCCATTGAGCACGCGGTTCATCGATAGCGCAAACGGGAGCGCCGCCAGCGTAATGCCGAGCAGCGCAACCGGAGCCTCGGCGACCGCGAAATCCTTCGCGATCGGCGTGAGCTGGGCGGTGAGAATGAGGCCGCCCGTCGCCGTCAACATGAACATCGCGTACAGCAGCCAGAACACCGGCGTCTTGAGCGTTTCCATCGGCGTGAACTCGCGCGTCGCGACGCGGAACCTGCCCGTATTCGTCGCCTTCGGCAACGAGGCCTCGGTCTTCGCATCCGGCGCGCGAAGGAACCAGCTCACCAGGAAAACGACAATGCCCTGGGCGATGCCGAACTTGAAAAATGTCGCTTCGTAGCCCTGCGACTTGATCATGTTTGCGATCGGGAAAACCGTCAGCGCCGACCCGGCGCCGAATCCCATCGCGGTGAGTCCGGAAGCCAACCCGCGCCGGTCGGGAAACCACTTGAGCGCGTTCCCGACGCACGCACCGTACACCGCGCCCGCGCCGATTCCGCCGACGACAGCGCCCAGGTAGAGCATCGGCAGCGAGTCGGCCATCGAATTGATCACCCAGGCCAGCGCGACGAGCAATCCGGCGACGACCCCGACGAGCTTCGGGCCGATCTTGTCGACGAGGTATCCCTCGAACGGGACCAACCAGGTTTCGATGACGACGAACACGGAGAAGGCGAACTGAATCGCCGAGATGCTCCAGCCGTGCTTGTCGTGGATCGGATTGACGAAGAGCGTCCAGCCGTACTGCAGGTTGGCGATCATCGACATGCAAACAATTCCGAGCGACAACTGCCACCACCGGCCTCGGAGGATGGCGGGCGCCGCGTCTCGCGCGATTGTCCGTGATGCCGCTTCAGCTGCCTCAGTCACCGGGGCAAACCCTTCATATGAGTGGGCGAGTGGTTGGGGTGGCGCAAAGGTTATCACATGGGCCGCGATTCGCCTAGCGGCCAGGACTGGATTTTGGATACGAAAACGGCCTTGCGTTCCGGAGATCGTTTGGGTACGCGGACTTAAGCAGAGGCGGGACCCTCCGCGCCGCGCGACGCTCCGTGTCGGGAGGGCGCGCCCCAGCCTCAACCTGTCAGCGCTGGAAGAAAGCCCAACCGAGTAACATACTCGTGAGTATATTATTTCCAGATGCCGCGAACCAAGTCCAAGATCCTGCGCTGGGAACGACGTCCGGCCGAACGGCCCGGCGAGCTGCTCGAGGCAGCGCTCCGCGTGTTTGCGACTCGGGGCTATCGAAGCGCGACGCTCGAGGAGGTCGCCGCCGCGGCCGGCGTGACCAAGGGGGCGGTGTATCACTATTTCGACAACAAGGAACAGTTGCTGTCGAGCGCGCTCGAGCATCATCAACAGCGCGCGTTCGCGCGCCTCGAGGGCGCGCTCGACAGCGAGCACGGGTCGGCGACCACTCGCATTCGCCTGCTGTTTCGCAGCGCGTTCGGCGGCGATGATCCGATTCGCCGCGACGTGCTGCTGCTCCTCCACGCGATCGCGCACGAGGCGCCGAACGTCTACCGCCACTGGGTCGCCAACGGCCCGCTGCGGTGGTGGCGCGTCGTGGAGTCGCTGATCGTCGAAGGGCAGCGCAGCGGAGAGTTTCGGCGCGACGCGGACGCCGAGGTCACGGCTCGTATCGCGCTCGTGGGAGTGCTCGCCCAGTTCGCGTGGCAGCGCTACGCCGACTCAGTGCCCGGATTGGCGATCGACCGAGAGCGGTTGGTCGACTCCGCCGTGGACATGTTGGTCGCCAGTCTACAGCCGCCGGAAAAGCGCGCGTGACGACCGCAGTGCGACCGCGGGCGCGCATCGCGCGCGCGGAAGCGGTGAAGGTGCCGCCTCACAAGTGGGTGATCGCCGGCACCGTCCTCACGGCGACGATCATGGCGGTGCTCGACTCGAGCATCGTGAACGTCGCGCTGCCGGACATGTCCGGCAACCTCGGGGCGACGCTGGAAGAAATCACGTGGGTCGTCACGTCGTACATCCTGGCGCAAGTGATCGTCATGCCGATCACCGGGCTGCTCTCGGCGCGGTTCGGCCGCAAACGCTTCTACATGGCGAGCGTCGTGATCTTCACGCTGGCGTCAATGGCCTGCGGGCTGGCGCACACGCTCGGCGAGATGATCGCGTTCCGGATCGTACAGGGATTCGGCGGCGGCGTCCTGCTCACCGTGTCGCAGGCGATTCTGCGCGAGAGCTTTCCGCCGGAAGAGCAGGGAATCGCGATGGGTCTCTACGGACTCGGCGCCGTGCTCGCGCCGGCGTTCGGGCCGACGCTGGGCGGATGGATCACGGATCAGTATTCGTGGCCCTGGGTGTTCTACATCAACGTGCCCGTCGGCATCGTCACGCTGATTCTGCTCTCGCGTTACATCGAAGATCCGCCGTATCTCATTCGTGAGAAAGGCTACATCGACTGGCCGGGGCTGGGGCTGCTCGTCGTCGGCCTGGGATCGCTCCAGTTGTTGCTCGAGGAAGGCGAGCGGCACGACTGGTTCCAGTCGGGCTACGTGATTCGACTCGCCGTGGTCGCCACGTTCGGTCTGCTGCTCTTCGTTTGGCGCGAGCTGACCACCGAGAAGCCGGCGGTGAACTTGAGGATCTTGAAGAACCTCTCATTCAGCTCGGCGACGATGCTCGGTGGAGTACTGGGGCTGGCGCTCAATGGGAGTCTGTTTCTGCTCCCCGTGTTCCTGCAGCGCCTGCTGGGATACAACGCGATGCAGTCGGGCTTCACGCTGATGCCGCGCAGTCTAGCGATGGCGGTGCTGATGCCGATCGGCGGACGTTTTTACAATCGGCTCGGGCCGCGCGTGCTGGTAGGGACTGGGCTCGTCATCGCGGCGATCGGGTTCTACGGAATGGCGCGCCTCACGGCGCAGGTTGGCTATTGGGATCTCTTCTGGCCCCAGCTGTGGCAGGGCGTGGGGTTCAGTTTGATCTTCGTCGCGTTGAGCACCGCGGCGCTGTCGACGATCTCGCGCGCACGAATGACCGCCGCGGCCGGGCTCTACAACGTCGTGCGCCAGGTGATGGGCAGCGTCGGCATCGCGATCGCCGCGACGACGCTCGACACGAGCGCGGTGCGCTATCACGCGCTGCTTTCGGAAGACGCCGGCGCGTCGCGCATGGGATCGGCGATGGTCAGCGGACTGGCGAGCGCGATGCAGAGCAAGGGCGCGGACCACTACACCGCGACGCAGCAGGCGATGCACATCATGGACAACATGATCGGCCGCCAAGCGAGCGTGCTCGCGTACAACCACGTGTTTCTGCTGGTGACGTCGCTGTTCGTGATCGGGCTTCCGCTGGTGGTTCTGTTGCGGCGGGGTGCGCCGTCGGCGGAAGCGGAGGTGATGGTCGAGTAGGGTTCGCCGGTAGGCCGGCGGGCCGGTAGTCCGGAACAACTGAGATCGGAGGGGTGATGTCGCGACAGGAAGTCAGAATCGAGACGGAAGACGGCGTCTGTCCGGCCAGCGTATTCGAGCCCTCGACCGGCACGGGGCCGTGGCCGGGAGTGCTCATGTACATGGACGGCGTCGGAATTCGGCCGGCGCTGTTCGACATCGCGCAGAAGCTCGCGGACGAGGGCTACGTCGTGCTGCTGCCGAATCTCTTCTATCGGATCGCGTTCACAGCGGTCGATCCGAAGAAAGCCTTCACCGATCCCGACGTGCGTAAGGATCTCATGACGCGAGTCATTCCGTCGGCGACGATTCCGAACATCATGCGGGACACGAAATCGTTTCTGGCGTTCTTGTCGAACTCGCGCAAGGTGACGGGATCGCGGATCGGAATGACCGGCTACTGCATGGGCGGCCGGCTCGCCTTCGCGGCATCAGGGACGTTTCCGGAGAGCGTCGCCGCGATTGCGTCGTATCACGCGAGCGGCCTCGCGACCGACGATCCGAACAGCCCCCACCGACTGGCGCCGAAGATTCAGGCGCGCGTGTACGTCGCGGGCGCGATCGACGACGCCGGGTTCGACGACGCACAGAAGGCCCGGCTCGAGCAGGCGCTCACCGACGCAGCCGTCGATCACGTCGTCGAGACATATCAAGCGCGTCACGGGTTCGTGCCCGCGGACATGCCGGTGCACGACGCGGCGGCGACTGAGCGTCACTGGCGGACGTTGGTCGCGTTGTTCCGGGAGAGCCTGGCGGGTACCCGGGCCGCGGAATAAGAGTCGGTAACCCGATCTCCGATCACAGCGTCGATTCAGCGTCTCCAACTAACTGCGCGGACTTCGCCGTCCCGGACGTAAGCGCCTCGGCGAACGCGGTCACGGACTTCGCAGGGCAAACGAACTGCGTCTCGGCGCGATCCCACTGATCAGTACGAGCGCCTGGACTGGCGACGCGGATGCGAATGGTGCAGGCAGCGGTGGTCCCGGCGCGCGTCACTTGAAGACGCAACCGTTCGCTGGCGGCGTCCCAACCGCCGATCAGCTGCGCCTGGTCGGCGTCTCGGCGGTGCAGCGCGGCAACTTCGGCCGCGAAGGCGGAAAGGTCTCGACGCGCGATGGCGAATCGCGTCGCGCCGGTGAATCCGCGGCACGACACGCCCGCGGTCACGTCGACGAAGTCGCCTGACGTTCCTGGACTGTCCGCGATGAGGCGAAAGAGCAGTTCGGCGGTCACGCGCCAACTTCTCGCGCCGATCGCCCGGAGTCAACTCGCTCCCGCGCGAGCGGCCGACCACTCAGTCATCTCGTCCTCGCGTCGCGGATACGTTGGATTTCGTCGCGGCAATTCGGGCACGAATGTTTCGCGCTCGCGCCCGAAGCGCCTTGCTCGACGAGCGTTCGAACGCGCGCAGCTTGCGGTCGACCGTTTGGCCGAGGCGCGGTTTTCGAGCCGACAGCGTGGCCAGGCTGTCGAGCGCCCACGCCCGAACGAACGTCTGCGGAAAGTCGACGTTCTCCATCAGAATGTCCTCGACGCGGCGCTCCTGCGCCGGCGTCCAACGAAAGAGCGGCAGCGCGCGGACGATCTGGAGCCTGACCTCCCACTTGTCGCTCTCGGCGAGCGGGCCGATGAACACGCGTTTGTTCGGCTCGACCCATTCGGGGTGGTCGTGCGCGAGCTTCTCGAGCAGATCGAGCGCACGCTGCGAGACGAGCCAGTCTTCGTCTCCAGTCAGCGCGGCCAGCGTGTCGACGAGCGACGGATCTCCTTCCACGAGCGCTCGGACCTTGTTCGAGCCCGCGATCCCGCGCCGGTCGCCGCCGCTCAGCAATTCGCGGATGGAAAAGCGCGAGCCTGTTGTTGAAACCGAGGATCTCGCGGCCAGCTGCTTGAGCCGGGCAGGAATCGGGCGGCACTGGCAGAACCTTTGATGCTCGAGGTGCCACGCAAGCCTCTGCCGCGTGCTCGCGTTCTTCGGCATTCGATTGTCACGATGCCATTCGACGTTCACTGACGCCGCTCCCACCTCACCCGAAGTCGACCCGAGATGAATTGGGCGTCGGGCCCCTTTCCGGAAATCCTAGGGTCGACCAACTGGATTCTGATCGTGATCGGATACCCCTTCACGTCGAGGAGTCGCTGATTTGGGAACTGCTTCTCCGCCACGTGCCACGCTTCGACGTCTGACGGATCCGGCCCGTGGAGCGCCTCATAAACGAGATTCCTCGAATCGATCGTGACGGGACGGCGTAGTACTTCCACTTGCCACCCTTGGTGCGCGTTGCCAGCGCTCGTATTCTCGAGACGGAGCAAGAGCGCCGAACTGATCACGCGGCTGACGACCCGACGATTGTCGAGAAGATCGACCGTGATCGCGGATCGATCGCCGCGTTGTGGCTGGGGGCCGAGCAACGCGGCGATCGTTCCTGCAACGAGGGGCGCCGCTCGCATTTCAGGAATCTGGCGCCTCCCTCCCTTCCCGTGCTATTCGGCGTTGAAGGGCTGATCGCCGCTGCCGCCGGCCACCTTCCACAGGTAGCCGTCGGGGTCGGCGAAGTAGCCGAAGTAGCCGCCCCATTGAGCTTTCTGCGCCGGTTTGACGATTTTCGCACCGGCTTTTTCCGCCTCCGCCATCACGCGGTCCACCGTCTTTTCATCGCGAACCGTGTAGGCGAGCGTCACGCCGCGAAAGCCCGTGCCGTCCGCGCCGACGCCAGCTTCCGCGGCCAACGCCTTCCAAGAAATGATCCCGAGCATGGACGATCCGCCGTCGAGGCCGAACGCCACCCACTCGCCGTAGTCCTGCAAGGCGGGCCAGCCGAGCCCGTCGTGGTAGAATTGTTTGGCCTTCGCGACATCCTTCACTCCGAGCGTGATGGCGCTCACGTGCGGTTTCATGGTCGTCTCCTGGTCACATCCGTTGAATTGGTTTCGTCATCTTCGTGTACAGCGCATTGACGGATCCCAACCAGGAAATGTGACGCATGGCTGACCGCGACATGCTGGCGAAAGCCTTCGAGGAGAATCGCAAACGACTGCGCTCGGTCGCATTCCGGATGCTCGGTTCGAGAGCGGAAGCCGACGACGCGATACAAGAAGCGTGGCTCCGCCTCAGTCGCGCGGAGGCTGACCAAGTCGAGAACCTCGGCGGCTGGCTCACGACAGTCGTGGCGCGCGTGTGCCTCGACATGCTCCGCTCGCGCCGCTCGAGGCGCGAGGAGACGCTCGAGGATCCGGCGCTGGAGTCAGCCGCGAATCGCGAAGCCACGCTCGCGGCCGATCATGAGCTCGTGCTCGCCGACTCCGTGGGTCTGGCGATGCTCGTCGTGCTCGAGACGCTGAACCCCGCCGAACGCGTCTCGTTCGTATTGCACGACATGTTCGATCTCCCCTTCGAGGAGATCGCGCCGATCGTCGGGCGAACGCCGACCGCGGCGCGGCAGCTGGCGAGTCGCGCGCGTCGACGAGTCCAGGGCACGAGTGAAGACGCCGATGTCGACCGCGAGCGACAGCGGGAAGTCGTCGACGCCTTTCTGCGCGCGGCGCGCGAAGGGGACTTCGAGGCTTTGCTTGCCGTCCTGGATCCCGACGTCGTCGCGCGGGTCGGTACGGCGGCGGCCGCGCTTGGATCCGCCGAGGAAGTCCGAGGAGCGAGCGACGTCGCGAAGATCTTCGTCGGTCGTGCCAAGGGCGCGCAGCCGGCGCTCATCGACGGCGCACCCGGACTAGTTTGGGCGCCGGGCGGCCACCCGCGGATGGTGTTCAGCTTCACGACCGCCGATGGAATGGTGACGTCGATCGAGTTGATTTCGGACGCGGCGCGGCTCGGCGCAATGGATTTGGTGATCGCGGACGCGTGACCGCGCCGGCGTCCGCGATGGGCGCCGGCGTGGCGTCCGCCAGCCGCACATACCTAGGGTGTCGGCGGCTTGGCGGGTGCGGGCGGCCGCTCCGCGGCCGGGGTCAGCGATCCGTCTTGTCCGACGTGCAGCGTTACCGTCGCGCGCTGGGCAACCGGCTCCATTTCCTCGGCTTCGACGCGAATGCGGCCGGATCCAACACAGCTGATCGTGACGCGCGCTCCTTCGTGCATCCCCTTGATGAACGGCTCCAGCTTCTTCGGCTCGGCGAGCATCGTGGTCGCGCTATGGCCCGGATCGAGCTCGTGCGGCGCGGTCGGGCTCATCTTCAGCCCGAGCTTGTCGCTCACGCTGCCGACGGGAATCGGATCCGCCGGTGGGGGAAGAGGAGTCTGCGCGAACGACAGCGCTGGGAGCAACGCGCACGCGGCCCAAGCGAACATCAGGCGGCTTCGAGTCATGGACCCCTCGTCGTAGTAGTAACTCTCCCTACTGTGCCGGCAAGAGAGTCGCGCGTCAGTAGGGAATTGTGCGCACGTTTGACGGGGAGTCCTGCACAGTAGGTTTGAAGGCCATGGATCGCCCCACCTTCGCGAGCCGCGCGCTTCAATTCTATCGCCGCCTGTCGACGCCTGCCGTTCCACCGGGCGTCGAGGTCATGAATCCATACAAGAGCCGCCGCGTGATGGGATACGTGGCCGACTTCTTGGACCGATACTTCGCCGACGCCGCGCCTCGCGTCCTCGTGTTCGGCATCAACCCTGGCCGCTTCGGCGCCGGCATCACAGGCATCACGTTCACCGATCCGGTCGCGCTCGCGGACTTCTGCGGCGTCGCCAACGACCTGCAACGCAAGCGCGAGCTGTCGTCGATCTTCATCTACGACTTCATCGAACGCTACGGCGGCGTGCGGGATTTTTACCGCCACTTTTTTCTTACGGCGATGTGCCCGTTGGGATTTACGCGCGGCGGGCTGAATCTCAACTACTACGACGTCCCCGCGCTCGCGCGAGCCGTGGAGCCGTTCATCGTGAAGTCGATCAAGGCGCAGATCGCGCTCGGCGGGCGAACCGACCACGCGATCGTGATCGGCAAGCACAAGAACCTGCACTTCTTCGAGCGTCTCAACGAGCGGCACGGTTTCTTCGACACGATCGAAGCCGTCGAGCACCCGCGATCGATCATGCAGTATCGCCGGCGCCATCTCGAGCGATATCTCGAGGAGTACGAGACGGTTTTTCGGCGGGCTGTGAAGAGACGGTCAACCGGGAGACCCGGCACCGCGATACCTGGAAAGCGTTGAGTGGTGACCGGCGAACGCTGTTCCGGTACCCGGTGACCCTGTGTCCCGGTCCGCGGCTCCGGGCTCGCTCCGCGCGTCGTTGTCGGGGTTCGTCTTGACGGGCTAGGCCCCCCGATCACCGGTCACCCGACGACCCGAATGTCCCGGTAAGACTGCCAACGGCGTTCTCAGTCTGTGCAGATAAAAACTGAGAACGCTGACATTTTGTGGGCAGTCATTTCCCGATCCTTTGTCGCCTCGATCATCGTCGTCGCCGCCTGCGGACCGGCGACGACCGATGCCGGTGCCCACGGCGTGGGTACGGGAACGGACACTATCCCTCAGGCGATTAGTTCAGTCGTCGCGGCGTCGCATACGTGCGCGCTGACGGTCGCCGGCGCGGCGTACTGCTGGGGTTATACCGTCGAGCAGCCCGACGGAACCGACAGACTGGTCGTGACCCCCACGCCCGTGCAGGCGCCCAACGGGGGGGGGCATCACTTTCCAGTCGCTGTCGGTCTCGAAGGTCGAAGACGTCACGTGCGCCGTCGCGACGACTGGCGCCGCCTATTGCTGGGGTGAGAACGATCACGGCCAGCTAGGGGACGGCACGACGACGCCGCATGCGGCTCCGACGCTCGTCGCCGGTGGGCTTACCTTCAAGAGCATTGCCGTCGGGGATGCCCACGTCTGTGGCGTGACGACGAGCGGATCGCTCTACTGTTGGGGCTTCAGCGCGAACGGTGCGTTCGGCGACGGCTCGGTCGGCGAGCATCGCACGCCGACGCCGAGTGCGGCGGGGCTCACTTTCCAAACGGTCGTCGCGGGCAGCGACTTCTCTTGCGGTCTCACGACGGCCGGCTCGGCCTACTGTTGGGGGCTCGGTAACAACGGACAGCTTGGAGACGGCAACGGACGAACGAATCGGAGTCCGGTCGCCGTCACGGGCGACCAGAGGTTCGAGAGCATCGTCGGCGATGGGCAGGGTGCTTGCGGCCTGACCGACGCCGGCAAGGCGTACTGTTGGGGCAGCGACTTCTTTGGAACGGTGGGCGATGGCTCCAGCGCTACCACGGACGGGGTCATTCGTCGCGTCGCTCCCACCGTGGTCGCCGGCGATTTGACCTTTGCTACTCTGGCCGCGGGATATCTGACCGTGTGCGGCATCACCGGGTCCGGCGCCGGCTATTGTTGGGGGGCCAACGACGGCGCGATCGGCGACGGAAGTCTCGAGCAGCGCTCGTCGCCGGTTGGAGTCTCCGGCGGCCTGACTTTCCGCAGCATCTCGAGCGGCACCGGCTATAGCTGCGGCATCACGACCTCCAGCGCGCTGTACTGCTGGGGCGACAACAGCGGTGGCGGCCTCGGCGACGGTACGACCGTCTCTCGGCCCGCTCCGGTCCCGATTTCTTGGCCGCGGACCGCGGAAGGAAACGCGCGCTGACCGAGCGCGAACCAAACGGGATTCTGACGTGTCCAACGGGATCGAGCCGCGCGCCGGTCCCTGCCATAGCGACCTCGCATTAGCACTTGATTAAGATGCGAGAAGGGGAGAGGCGACGCCTTGACCGGCCAATAGGGCGCTCGTAGCGTGGCTCGCAACCTTCATTGTTGAGGGCTTGATGCGTCGGATGCCCACCCCGAGGGTCGTCACTCGCCTCTGCCGCCGCGTCGCCATTTTGGCGTTGCTTGGCGTCGCCGGACTCGCGGCCTTCGCTCCGCCCGCTCACGCGCAGACGGACGTGATTCGCGGCCGCGTGCTGACGGTCGAAGGTCTGCCGCTGCAGAACGTGCGCGTGACCGCCACGTCGATCCCGGGCAACGTGACGCGCGAGGCGCGCACGAACAGAGACGGCGGCTACCAGATCGCGTTCGCCAACGGCCCCCACGACTACATCATGGGGTTTTCCCTCATCGGCTACGCGTTCAAGCAGTTCGAGATCAAACAGGTCGCCGATGAGGACGTTCTGATCGCCGACGCTCGGCTCTCGGTGGTGCAGCTCGACACCGTCGTCTCGACGGCGTCGAACCAACAGCGCGTGAGCCGCAACAGTCAGACGCCCGATGTGAGCGGCACCGAGCAGACGGTCAACAACACCAACCTGCCGCCGGAGCTGCAGGGCGACCTCGCCGCGATGGCGGCGTCGCTCCCCGGCGTCACCCTGATCCCCGGCCTCGACGGACAGGCGGACGGTTTCTCGGTGCTCGGACTCGGCGCCGACCAGAACACGACGACGATGAATGGCATGTCGTTCAACTCCGGCAACCTTCCGCGCGACGCGCAGGTGCAGTCGTCGCTGTCGACGTCGACGCTGGACGTATCTCGCGGCGGCTTCAGCGGCGCGAACTTCAACCTGTCGGCGGCGTCGGGTTCGAACTTCCGCACGCGCGGCACCAGCTTCGTCTTCAACGCGCCGGCTCTCGAGTGGACCGACCGCGCCGCGCAGGCCGTCGGCACCGAGTACACGAACCTCTCGCTCGGCGGAGTGATCTCGGGTCCGATCACTTACAACCAAGCGTTCTTCAGCCTGTCGTATCAGCTCGGACGGAATTCTCGCGACAACGCGACCCTGCTCAACACGAACGCGCTCGGCCTTCTCACCGCCGGCGTGGCGTACGACTCCGTGCAGAATCTGCTCGGCATTCTTCGCCAGCGCGGGCTCAACCCGACCGTCGGCGGATTGCATCAAACGCGGCTCTCCGACAACGGGTCGGTCTTCGGGAACGTCAGCTTCTCTCCGCCGCAGTCGACGACGGGCCAAACCTTCGGCCTGACCTACAACGCGAACTGGTCGCGCCAGGATCCGGCCGGCGGCGGCGCCACGTCGCTCGCGTCGGCGAGCGGAGATCGAACCAACTGGGGCGGGGGACTCCAGGCGCGTCACACGGCCTACATCGGCAATACGCTCAGCGAGACGCAGCTGAGCGGCAGCCTCTCGCGCAACTACGGCACACCGTTCCTCGTGTTGCCGGCGGGCAACGTGCGCGTGAGCTCGGACCTTCCGGATGGCGCGAGCGGCGTTTCGAACCTCGTGTTCGGCGGCGGCCAGGCGTTCGGTTCGACGTCGCAGTCGAGGAGCGCGGGCGTCCAGAACACCCTCTCGTGGTTCGACAACGCCAACAAACATCGCCTCAAGCTGGAAACCGAGATCAACTACAACGGTTCCGCGGTGAATCAGTCGTTCAACCGCCTCGGAACGTTCAGCTTCAACTCGCTCTCGGATCTCGCGAACGGAGTCCCGGCGTCGTTCACGCGCAGTCTGTCGGCGTACGACCGGTCGATCAATCTGCTTCTCGCCGGCGCGTCGATCGGCGACTCGTACCGCCGGAATCAAGATCTGCAGATCCAATACGGCGTCCGCATCGACGGCGCGCACTATCTGACGTCGCCGACCTACAACGCCGACGTCGATCACCTCTTCGGACTTCGCAACGACCACGTTCCCAATCCGATCTCGGTCAGCCCGCGCATCGGCTTCCAAAAGACGCTCGGCCAGGCACCCGAGATCTTCGCGTTCACCGGCGCGCAGCGCGCTCCGCGCGCCATCCTGCGGGCCAGCGTCGGCGTGTTCACGAACAACCCGAGCGTCGGTCTGATCTCGTCGGCGCTCGACAACAATGGCTTACCGACCGGCGCGCAGCAGATCTCGTGCGTCGGCCCGGCGGCGCCGATTCCCAACTGGGCCGGATACGAAACCGATCCGGCTTCGATTCCGACGACCTGCGCCGACGGCACGCTCGGAACGCCGTTCGCGACGTCGGCACCGAACGTCTACCTCATTTCGCCCGATTATCACACGCCGCGTTCCGTGCGCGCGAACGCGTCGTGGAACGGAAGCCTGTTCGACGGCCGTTTCGCCGCGGGGATCAACGGAACGTACTCGCTCAACGTCGACCAGCAGCGGTCGTTCGACCTCAACTTCAAGCCGGCGCAGCAATTCTCGCTCGACGACGGCCGGCCGGTGTTCGCGCAGGCCGCGAACATCGTTCCGACCACCGGCTCGATCGCGCCGGGCGACGCCCACGTCACGACGTCATATACGCACGTGTACGAGACGCGCTCCGACCTCAAGTCGCACACGTCGCAGATCCAGGTCTCGCTTTCGCCCATTCCGCACGGCCCGACCAAGTTCACCTGGTCCACGACCTATACGTACTTGCACACGCGTGAGCTCGTCTCCGGATTCCAAAACACGGCCGGCAATCCGCTCGATCTCCTCTGGTCGACGAACGGCCAGGGTCCGCACCAGATCAGCTACAGCCTTCGCTACAACCTGTTCAACGCCGCGGCGATCTCCTGGAACGGCTCTTTCCGTTCGGGCAACAAGTTCACTCCAATGATCGCCGGCGACGTCAACGGCGACGGCTACTCCAACGACCGCGCGTTCGTCTACAACCCCGCCAGCCTCGGGGCGGGAGACAGCGCGCTCGCCTCCGGCATGCGGCAACTGCTCGACAATTCGACCGGCGCGACACGAGATTGCCTCGAGAAGCAGATCGGCCACATCGCCACACGGAACAGTTGCCAAGCGCCGTGGAGCTCGAACGCGAATATCAGCGTATCGCTCGATCGCGCGAAGTTCCGTATGCCGCAGCGCGCGAACGTCTCCTTCTCGCTCAACAATCCGCTCGGTGCGGCCGACCTCGCGCTCAACGGCTCAGGGCATCTCAAAGGCTGGGGACAGTCGTACGCGCCTGACCAGAGCCTGCTCTATGTGCGCGGGTTCGATCCCTCGACCAAGCGGTTCACGTACGAGGTGAACCAGCGCTTCGGGGCGACGAGCCCGGCGCTCGTCGTGCTTCGATCGCCCGTGGTGTTCACGACGCAAGTCCGCGTCGACGTCGGTGCGATGCGCGAACGGCAGACCCTCGGCATGCAGCTGGGCGTCGGTCGCGTGCTGCCGGGCACGCGCGCGCCCGAGGCTCTGTTCCGAGCCATCGGCGTGAGCAGCATCAGCAACCCGATGGGGACGATCATTCGCCAACAGGATTCGCTGCACCTCACCGTGGTCCAGGCGGACAGTCTCGCGGCGATGAACCGGCGCTACACCTACCGGTGTGATTCGCTCTGGGCGCCGATCGCTCGATACTTCGTGCAACTTCCGGAGCGCTACGACGAAGGCGAAGCGTACGATCGCTACCTTCGCACTCGACGAGCTCAGATCGACATGCTGAGCCAACTCGCGCCGACGATTCGCGCGCTGCTGACGCCCGAGCAGCTGCGCAAGGTCCCGCAGTTGACGCTCAACACGCTCGATCCATTGTATCTCGCATCCGTGCGCGACGGCACGTCTCTCTATGTCGGCGGCATCGCACCGTTCTTCGGCGCCCCGATCTTTATTGGCGGTGGCGGATACGAGATGGCCGCCGTGGCGTTCACGCGGTTTTGAGGACGTCGACGATGCTCTCCACTCGAAGCCTCATCGCATTGACCGCGGCGCTGGTCGCACCCGCCGCCGCCGTCGCACAAGGCGATTCCACTCACAAGACGGATACGACCCACAAGGCGGCACCCGTCGGTCCGGCCGTCCGCCGGATCTCGACCGCGTCGGCGCTTTCGACCGCGGACCTCGGCGGAATCAACAACGTCGTCGAGCTGAAGGACGGTCGCGTACTCGTCAACGATGGAACGCGTCGCCGTCTGCTCTTGATGGACACGACACTCAATGTCGTGGAAGTCGTGCTCGACTCACTCGCCGAGGTCGCGAATACGTACGGCACGCGAGCGGGCATGATGATTCCGTATCGTGCCGACTCGATTCTCTTCGTCGATCCCGCGTCATACGCGGCACTCGTCCTTGATCCGTCGGCTCGCATCGCGCGCGTGCGGTCGGCGTGGAATCCGGACGATATCTTTTCGTACACGAACGCCTCCGGCACGTTTGGCTGGCCGGCCACCGACGGCCGCGGACGAGTCGTCTATAGAATCTCGGCGCGTCCCGGACCGCCGAAGGTCGCGCCGCCGCCGGGCGTTCCGTATTTCCCGTCGCCGCCCGACACCGCGTTCATCGTCGCGCTCGACCTCGACACGCGAAAGCTCGACACGCTCGGCGCGGTCAAGATCCCAAAGGTCGATTATCAGATTCACATGTCGGCCGAAGGCTTCTTGTCGATCAGCGTGATGAACAATCCGCTTCCGACGACGGACGAGTGGGCCGTGATGCCGAGCGGTGCCGTCGCGTTCCTGCGTGGCCGAGATTATCGGATCGACTACAAGCAGCCCGACGGCTCGTGGACGTCGTCGCCGAAGATTCCGTTCGACTGGCAGCGACTGAACGACGTCGACAAGCAGAAGTTCGTGGACTCCGTGAAGGACGCGAACCGCCGCTCGCAGATGGGCGCCTACGTCTCGGCGATGATTCGCTGGACGAATCTCTACAACAAACCGTATCCGAAAGACCTCAAGATCCCTGCTGGATTCGTCCCGCAGAACGGATTGGCGAGGAGTTGGAAGCTTCCGCCCGACATGACCCTGCCGGCGAACTACATCTACGCGTGCGCCCCCGGCGAAGAGGCGAAGATCATCGCGTCGGCTCCGGCACCTGGTGCCACGGGTGCACCGGGTGGAGCGTCCGCGTCTCCGGCCGATCGTGATCGCGCGGCCGCACTCGGTGGCGCGGCACGCGCGGCTGCTCCTGGCCCCCCCCCGACGCCGGGCGGTGCTGCTGTCTCGGGCAGCACCGCGTTGCCGACCGGGATGACGGTCACGCCCGGCGGCCCGCTCATCGGAGGTGCTCCGGTGCCGGTGGGTGGAACACCGTCGTGCATTCCGTCTCCGATCGTGGTGAGCGGTGGAGTCGCGCCGCCGATGCCGACGATTCGCGAGCTCTTCGTCGTGCCGCCGGACGAGCTGCCCGACTATCGTCCCCCGTTCATCGCCGGCGCGGCGCGCGCCGACGCGGATGGCAACCTCTGGGTGCGCACGCAGCCCGCGAAGCCGGTTCCAGGCGGACCGATTTACGACGTCATCAACAAAGAGGGCGAGCTGGTCGATCGCCTCCAGGTGCCCGTCGGTTACACGCTCGTTGGATTCGGGAAGGGCAAAGTCGTGTACCTCTCGATGCGCGATCCGAAAGGAATTCATCTCGCGCGTGTACGGTTGAGGTAGCGAACCCAACGCATCGTTGATACGGAACGTGACAGCGGGCTAGACGAGCTCGCTCGCTGTCTGCGCGATCAGTAGTTTCTGATGCCTCGGACGCTCATCGCCGGGCGTTCCGCGCAGGGCCGCGCCGAGGCTCGCTTCCTCGCAAGGAAGCTCGATGTTCGCATTTGGAGTCGCCGCCGCGATGCTCGCGATGTCGTCATCGCGCAGTATCCGCCAGTACCTCGTCTCCGGCGAGTCTCACCCGGAGCAGATCGTCGTCAACGACAATCGGCGTGCGGCGGGATCGATGACCGGCCGCACGGTCGACATTCATCTCGAGATTCGTCGCGGCGTGTGGCATCCGACCCGCGACGACGGCGGCGGGCCCGGCGTCAGCGTGAACGCGTTCGCCGAGGAAGGGAAGCCGCTCAGCGTGCCAGGCCCCCTCATTCGCGTTCCGGCCGGCGCGATCGTGCACGCGTCCGTGCGCAACACGCTCTTCAACAGCGTGGTCGTCTACGGCCTCAGCGCGCGCGGCGCGGGCACGCCGCGCGCCGAGGACACCGTGCAGATTCGCCCCGGCGCCGTTCAAGAAATCTCATTTCCTGCCGGAGCGCCTGGGACGTACTACTACTGGGGGAAATCGGCTCGGGACACATCCTCGGCCGACCCGCTCGCCCGCGCGCCCGTCGACGCCCAGCTCGGCGGCGCGTTGATCGTCGACCAACGGGACACGTTCGGTTCCGAGCGCGATCGCGCGTTCGTGTTCAACTTGTGGGACCCGTCGCCACAGTCCGGCGCGGGCAGCGCCGTGCCCGACGTCGAGTCGGTCTTCTGGTTCACGATCAACGGAAAGGCGTCGCCGTACACCGAGCGACTGTCGTTCGCGGTCGGCGACACCGTTCGCATGCGATTCGTGAACCTGACCCTCGCGTCTCACCCGATTTCGCTCGGTGGAGTGTTCTACAGCGCGAATCGGGGCGACGGGATGCCCGGAGATTCGACCGTGGCCGTCTGGCGCGCGATCGCGAAGAACGCAACCGCTCTGCCGCCCGATTCGGCGAGCCCACGCCCGGCGTTTCAGCAGCTCGAGAACGGCGCGACATACGATTTCGCCCTGACCCCTCCGGCGCCGGGAGACTTTTCGTTCGTCGTCAAATCGGCGAACGGAACGCTCCTCGCGCGCTTCCCGGTTCACGTCCGCTGACGACCGGCCGGCTTCGCGCGTGTCCGGGTCACAGCGCCTCGACGCGATCGCTGCGCGGGACGATCCCTCTAGTCGTCAGCGACAGGCGGTAGCGTCAGGAAGAGCGCGACACAGCGAACGTGTGCGGTCGGCGGAGGGCGAGGGGCGGGACTGTCTGGAGCGGAGCCGAGGAAGTATTGCCGGGCAGTGTCGGCAATACTTCACTGGTCCGCGGAAGACAGTCCCGCCCCTCGCTCCATGGGACAGGAAGCCGTGTTACGCCACCACGACGCCCTTGCCGTCGCGACCGCCACGAGGGATCGTCTATCGCGCCCAAACTCGGGGACTCTCATGCGCCGCCTCGCCCTGCTTGCCGCGCCGCTCATCGCCGCCAACCTCGCCGCCCAAGTCCGCCCCGGCGTGAAGCCGGGTTGGGAGTGGTCCGACGACTCCGTTTTCGCCGTCGTGAACGCCGTCCGCGCCGGCAAGAGTCTCAAGCCGAAAGCATGGCCAAACGGGGCGAAGGTCGCGGTGCTCTTCTCGTTCGACGTAGACAACGAGACCGTCTCGATACGCTTCGGGGAGCCGACGATCGGCGGTCTGTCGCAGAACGAATACGGCGCGCGCGCGGGATTGCCGCGCGTCGTCGCGCTCTTCGACAAATACAAGATCCCTGTGACGTACTTCATTCCGGCGATGAGCGCGCGGATCCATCCAGAGATGGTCGATCTCATCCGCAAATCCGGGCGCAACGAGATCGCGGTGCACGGCTGGATCCACGAGATGAACTCGCAGCTTCCATACGCGACGGAAAAGAACCTCCTTCAGCGAGCCGTCGACTACTGGACCAAGACACTTGGCCAGAAGCCGACCGGATATCGCGCGCCGAGCTGGAACTTCTCGCCGAACACGCTGCGCATTCTGCGCGAGATGGGGTTCAAGTACGAGAGCTCGATGATGTCCGACGAGAGCCCGTACGAGCTGCTCGAGAAAGGCAAGCCGACGGGCATCGTCGAGCTGCCGGTCGAGTGGATCATGGACGACGCGCCGCTCTACAATCCGCAGGGGAACGCCTACGCGTCGCCTCGGGAGGTCGCGCAAGTCTGGATGGACGAGTACGACAAGGCGTTGGAGGAGGGCTCGATGTTCATCCTCACCAACCATCCGCACATTTCGGGGCACCGCTCACGCGTCGTGGCGTTGGAGATGCTGATTCAGCACATCAACGCCAAAGGCGGCGCCTGGTTCGCGACGCACGACGCGGCGGCGAACTACGTCAAACAGCAGGCGGGGATGAAATAGCGTCGGGCTCGGCAGGTCAGCCCCCTTGCGCGGACACCGCGTCGGCGGCGAACCTCACGCAGGACGATCTGTCGCGCTACGAGGTGCTCGTGAACATCGTCGCAATGCTTGCCAAACGAACCGTCGCCCGCTTCATCCCCGGCGCGAAGGCGACCGTGCGTTGCAGCGCCTGTCAGAGGGAGCGGAACGGCAGCGTTCAGCTGATCGCCGGTCCCGGCGTGTATCTCTGCAACAGCTGCATTCAGCGCGCGTCGCGGCAACTCGCGCCGCGGCGACCGGCGCCGGATGCGATCCGCTGTCGCTTCTGCCGTCAGCTCCGGCCGCCGCCGGAAGTCACGCACGTCGAGGGCCTCGCCGTGTGCGCCGACTGTCTCGGCCTCATGGAGCACATCCTGGAGACGGCCGACACCTCGCGAACGGTCTCCTGAGACGTCGACGCGCCGCACTCGGGACACCGCGTCATGTCACCGCGCGAATTCGCGCTCGCGGATGGTCAGCAGAGCGCCGGCAAACGCGAAGCTCTTTCGATTGCGATCGACGCCGAGCTCGGGGCGGTACTTGCGTGACATCTCGGCGAGCGGTGTGATCATGGCGTGCTTCACCTTGCACGTTGTCTCGAACAGAAACGCCTGGCCGTTTCGCCGAAACACGACCCACACGTGACCGCGATCGTCGCTGGGCTCTCTCGGCGTCCAAGGAAGGCAACGCCCCTCGATGAGATCCGCGTCGATCCCGAGCTCGACCAGCTTGCGCCACGCCCAGATCGCGTGGTCTTCGCAGTCGCCGCGTCTGATTTGCTCGAACGTCCGAGGATGCTGCCAGTAGTCGGGCACGCGAAACAGATCGGGGTCGGAGACATATTCGCAGCCGAGCAGCCACTCCTGAATGTCGTCGACGTTCGACGTCGCGATACCGCTCGCCCCCTCGAAGTACCAGGCGAAATCGTGGATCGACCCGGCGCCGTACCGCTTCACCGGCACGCGATAATTGATTCGCTCCCACGGGTCGGCCACCGACACGCCGCGGAGCACGAGTCGCCACAACGGCCGCAACGGCCAGAACAACAAACCGCGAGCTGTGACCGTCACGATGTGCGTGACGTGCGCATCAACCGGGCGGCTCGGTGTGCGTGCATCCCGTCGTGCGCCGCGAGTCCGAGAGCTGCGTGATCTTCCACTGCGCCCCGACCTTCCTCAGCATGAACGCGTCGACGCCGCAGTGCGAGAATTCCTTGTTGCGGTGGAACGTGAAGTACGCCCACACCTGCGCGACGTCGCCGTCGATCCGAACCTCGGGATCGAAGATGCGCTCGTTCCACACGTCCCCCGCCGGAGATCGCACGATCGCCGCGCCGAACTGAGACGGAGCCAATAACGTCACCGACGTCACGCCGTCGCGCGTTCGCACGCCAGTAAGCCGGGCACTCGTATCGAACGCGACGCTGAGCAACGACGTATCTCGCGTCCGCATGGCGTCGAACACCTTCTGCACCACCGCCAACACCGCCGCCTTCTCCGATTCCTGTGCCCGCGCCGGCGTCGTGCTCACGCATAATCCCAACGCCGCGGCTACAAAGTAAACTCGCCTCACGATGAGTCCCTCGCTCCTTTTGACGTTCCGTCCACCCGTCCACCCGTCCACGCGTCCACCCGTCCACGCGTCCACCCGTCCACCGCCTACCCCTGATACGCCGTCGCTCCCCCGACCACCGTCCTCACGATCTGAATGTCCTTGATCTTCTCCGGACTCACTGCGTGCGGATCGTCGGCCAGCACCACGAAATCCGCCAGCTTTCCGGCTGTGATCGAGCCTTTCGTGGCTTCTTCGTGCGAGTTGTACGCGCCGTTGATCGTGTTGACGCGGAGCGCCTCGTCGACCGTGATGCGTTGATTCGCGCCCCACGTCTTTCCGTCCCAACCGGTGCGCGTCACCATCCCCTGAATTCCCATCAGCGGCGCGAACGGTCCGGGTGAGAAGTCGGATCCGGCCGCGGCCCAGACGCCCGCGTCGATGAACGTCCGATACGCCATGCTCCGCTTCATCAAGTCTTCGCCGTAGAACACGAACTTGTCGGAGTTGTAGTACGCGTACGTCGTGAACATCGCCGGTACGGCACCGAGCGCCTTGATGCGGCGCACGAGGTCGTCGTTGATGAGCGTGCAGTGCGTGATCTTCGGCCGCGCGTCCGCGCGCGGGAACGCCTTCTGCGCGCGCTCGACCGCCGTGAGGAACATGTCGATCGCCACGTCGCCGTTGGCGTGACAATTCACCTGGATGCCCGCTCGGTGCACGCGCTCGATCCACGCGTTGAGATCGTCCTGCTTCTCCGTGATGTTGCCGCGATAGCCGGACTGCAAGCCGGGGTAGGGAATGCTCAACGCCATCGTGCGCTCGGAGAACGACCCGTCCACCGTGTGCTCCGACGTCGCGCCGAACTTGACCCACTCGTCGCCGAAGCCGGTCATGATGCCGCCGTTGATCATCGAATCGAGCACGCGGCCGCTCGCCTCGTAGCTCACACGATGCAGCAGTTGTCCGCGAGCGCGCACCTCCTGAATCGCCGAAAGATCCCCGCCTTCGTGGTGCACGCTCGTCAGCCCGTAGCGTACGAACTGCTTCGAGATGTGCGCGATGCCGTCGCGTTCGCGCTGCGCTTGTTGCTCAGGCGTATATCGCGTCCGGTTGCCGACGCCGTTGAACGCGCCGCGCGCGCGGTCGGTGACACGTCCGTTCAACTCCCCGCTCTCGTCGCGGTCGTACGTTCCGCCCGGAGGGTTCGGCGTGCTCTTGTCGATCTTGGCCAGCTGGAGCGCCTTGGTGTTGTAGAACGACGTATGCCCGCCGCGGTGGTGCACCACCACGGGATGTTCGGTCGACACTTTGTCGAGATCGCTCGCGACGAGCTGCCGCTTGTCCTTCACCTTCGTGTCGTCGAAGAAGTATCCCTCGACCCACGTGCCCGGCGGCGTCTCCTGCGCTTTCGCGCGTAGCTTCTGCACGATGCTGTCGATCGTGACGAACTCTACCTCGAACGGATTCCCGACGAGCACCTCGTAGAGGAGCGTCGTTCCGCCTGCGTGGTTGTGGCAGTCGGTGAAGCCGGGCACGATCGTCATGCCCTTGGCGTCGTACGTCTGGCTGCCCTTGCGCGCGAGTCCGCGCACGTCGGCGCTGTTGCCGACGGCGATGATCCGCCCGCCGCTCACCGCGAACGCCTCCGCTCGAGGCATCGCCGCATCCATCGTGTAGACCTTCGCGTTCACGACGATCAGGTCGGGATCGGCCGCCGTGGAGAACGGCGACGCAGTAAACGGATGCCCGTCGCTGAACGTGGGCCGCGTGAGAATGCCCGCGGCGCTCGCCGCCGCCAGCCCCATGAATTCCCTGCGGCTCTGATGTTGGGTCATCGGATCTCCGGTGGACGGGTGGACAAGTGGACAAGAGCTTGCGGCCGGAACGCTTGGCGAGTGGGCGGCCAACTGATCGACGGCGCCGCTGATAAGCGTTTCGCTGTCCACCCGTCTACCCGTTTACCCGTCCACCCGTCCACCTACCTGTCGACGACGGGAAGATACGCCCGCCACGGCCCGATCGCACTTCGGTACTGTTTCGCCATCACGCGCGCGATCTGAGCGATGTGTCCCAGGTCGTGAACGACCCAGGTGGAGAGCAGTTGTTGAAGCGTGACGAGTCCGAACGCCGGATGCTCGGCCTCGAGCGAAAGGTGCTTCTCCGTGAGCTTCCAGTCGGCAAGCGTTCGCAGGCTGTCGGCACGGAGCGCTTCGAACTCGTCGAGCAGTTCGGCCAACGATTTGCCTTCGCTCTCGCGGAACTGCGCCTCCCGATCGAAGGGAGTGAAGCGGCGTTGCGGACCCTGCGCGAGAATGATCGTCGCGCGCGGAATCCAGTCGGCTCGTTCGCCATGGATGAGGTGCCCGACGATGACGTACGGACTCCATGTATCGGGGCCCTCGTTCGCGTTGGTCCACCCGGGCGACAACCCGGCGAGCATCGAGCGCAACGTACTCGGCGTCCGCTCGAGCACGCTGACGCCCATCGGTAGGTCAAAGTTCAAGAGGTCTCCCTGTCCACCTGTCCCAGCCGGCACCACCGTTCCCCTTTCGGTGCCCTGAGAGCCGCTGTCTATTGGAAGCTAGCAAGTCGGTCCCGGCCACTCCGGTCTCTCGGCGAATCGAGCCTCGATGCGACGCGCGCCCTCCGCGTGGCGGGGAGCCGCGTGCCGATCGTGGCGATCAGCGCCGACGCGACGCCCGGCGCGCGAACGGAGGCGATGAGCGCGGGCTGCAACGCGTTTCTCTGCAAGCCGTTCGATTCGGGAGATCTGGTCGCCGCGATTCGCTCTCTACACTCGGGAGTCGAACCTCTCGCGCCGGCCTGACCGAACGAAATCCGCGGACGCCGCAGAGAAACGCGCGCGTCTCATCGGCTTTCGTGGAGTACATCAACGCGTGCAGTCCGATGATCGCCATGGCGCGGTCTCTATCCGTGCGCTGGCGTCGCGCTAGTCGATGTCGCGGTGCCAGAGCAGCTGCGTTTCGTCGGGCAGGTCAGGGTACGCGCCACCGTTGGCGGCGTCCAGAACGAAGCCGTTCTTGGAGTAGAATCGACAGGCGGGGACGTTGATGTCTTGTGTCTCGACGAGAAGGCGCCGCGTGCCGCGCGCCGCCGACCATTCGACGACCGCGCTCAACAGTGCGCGCCCGACGCCGCGCTGTCGCATCGACGGATCGACACGGAGATCGAAGAGCAGGGCAAGGTCGTCGTGGCCGTCGAGTGCCGTGATCGCGCCGTCCCGCGCGGCGACCGCCGCGCCGCCGACTCGTTTGCCATCGATGCGCGCGGCGAAGAATCCCCAGCGGTCGAGATCGAATCGCGTCGCCCAGCGGTGCGGGCTATTGTCGGGGTAGGCGTCGTAGTCTTTGAGGCAGGGCCTTGCGATGGTGCGCGACTCGACGCGAGAGCCTCGGCTCGCCAGAAGCGCGTCCACGTCGACGACACTCTCGACACGAAAGGCGATCGGAATCGACGCATACTCCGCGATCGCACGCGCGTTCTCCATCCTGACGTCGACGCTCACGAACCGATGGCGCCGCTCAGGGGACGACGTTCAACACCATCGCTCCCTGCACCGCCGGATTCACCGTCAGGCTCGCGACGATCGTCGTGTGACCGGCTGCACGCGCTCTCACTAGCCCCGTCACCGAATCCACGGTGGCGACGGTGGCGACCGTCGTGTCGGCGGCACGCCACCGGAACGTGACATCCGCCAACGGATCTTGCGGACAGGGCTCGATGTTTGTAGGAGACTCTCATACTGACCTCAACATAACACCAGAAACGACGGCGGATCATCGCTTCCGTAGCCCGCCGGCACGGGCGACGCAACGGCTCGGTAGTGCCAGTACAGCCAGATCCTCGCGGCCCGGCAGCACGCAAACAGCCCGGGGACCAAAGCGACGAGTCGAAGGCGGGTGCGTCTGTTCATCGATCAACAACGATCGACAGCCGCTTCCGATCACGTCGGAGACCGTGACGCGAAACGGCGCTGACACGAAGTCAGCGCCGTCAGGAAGTCCGCGCTCCTAGGGCGTTGGCGCTCCCAGGAAGTCAGCGCCTTAAGGAAGTCAGCGCTCCTAGGAAGTCAGCGCCCTCACAAGGCCTACCGCTTCGGATCGAGTATCTCCCCAATCCGATGATCCACGCCCGCCAGATGCAGCCTCGTCTCCCGATCCGTCGTTCTCCCCTGCGCCGCACGCACCTTCTCCCGCAGCGCGACTATCTCACCCCGAATCTCCGATCGCGCGTCTTCCGCCAGCGGCGCGATCGTGATCCCGAGCGCCGCGAGCTGCTGGATCTGCGCCAACTGCGCGGCCGGCGGATTCAGCTTGTTGTTCATCTGCGTGAGGTAGCTGTTCTGGAGCGTGCGCCGGTATGGATCGATCTTCGGCGACGGCGCCGACAGCTCGGACCAGATCCCGTTCTGGAGATCGTCCAGCATCTCGGCGAGCGTGTAAACGTCGCCTGGATTCTTGGCCGTCGCCGCGCCCTCGAGCAGGAAGTTGAGCCGCTGGTCCACGAGCACTTGCGAGAGCACGCGGGTTTGCGCGTTGCCGATGCGCGTCAGCATCGCGCCCGGCTCGATGCGGGCCGCGATCTCCGGATGGATGAGATACGTCGGCGTCGTGAAGACGCTGTCGTTCAGGAAGTGCATCGCGCCCTTCTGACGGGCTTTGGAGATCGCGGTGAACACGTTCCCCTTCTGGCTTCCCGACTTGTAGACGACCGTTCCGGCGCCGATCATCGTCGCCGGGTGCACGGCTTCCGTCGCCCACTGGCCGACCGTGCGATCATAGAGATTCTGCAACAGCGTATTGTCGTCGCCGGGCCGAGTCCCGGCCGCCGCGACGTAGCCCATGACCCGCGCGATGTTCTTGAAACCGAGGCCCGTGGACTTGACGGGGTCACCGTCGCCGACGGCTTCGCTCATCGTGCCGTAGCCGCCGAACGAGTTCCCGGCCGAGAAGCGATACCACGGAATCGAGTCCTGCATGTCCGACCACTTCTCGAGTGTCGCTCGCTCGGCGTCGGGATTCTTCGCGTTTGGAATTTCCTTATAGCCCCACATGATCGAGTACTTGTCCCACGGACCAACGCGCGGCAGGATGTCGTCGAGCGCGACCTTGTCTTCGGGCTGGGCGACGTAGTTCATGCGCGAGTAGTCCATGATGCTCGGGCTGTGGCCCATGCGGTGCGTCCACGACGGGCTGCGCAGCGAGTCCGCCGGGTACGTCGAGCTGCCGATCTGGTCGTGCTGGAGTCCAAGCGTGTGGCCGATCTCGTGGGCGACGCCGAACTCGATCAGCTTGCCCATGAGCGAGTCGGGGAAGGGAATCGTGCGCGCGCGCGCGTCGAGCTGCGATGCCTGGGTGAAATACCAGAACTCCATCAGCTCGATGAGGTTGTGGAAGATCATCGACGAGCCGTTCAGCGTCTCGCCCGTGCGCGGATCCTGGATGCTCGGGCCGACCGAGTTCTCGACGGTGGAGGGCAGCCAGCGCACCATCGTGTGCCGGATGTCTTCCGGCGACCAATCCGGATCGTTCTTCGGCACTTCACCCGGGATGATGCCATCCTTGAACCCCGCTGCCTCGAATGCCGGCTGCCAATCGAGAATCGCCTTGCGGATCCAGGGCTTCCACTGATCCGGCGTATCCGGATCGACGTAGTAGACGATCGGCTGCTTCGGATAGCAGAGGTTTTCTTCCCTTCGGTCGGAGCACTCGAGGCGCCACCGCGTGACGTAGCGCTTCCGCTTCGCAACCTGTTCCGACGTGCTGAAGTCCACCGTGCCGACCGTGAAGAATCCGGTTCGCTCGTCCGCGTAGCGCGGCTTCATCGGATGCTCGGGCAGACGCACGATGCTCCAGTGCGCGATGACGCTCTGCGCCGGCCGAGCCGCCGTGGGCAGGCCCGGCAGGGTGGGGCCATTGGCGCCTGGTGTGCCGGTCTGCGTCGCTTCGATCTCGACGTTGTCGGGGAACGCGATGTCGCGCTCGATGAACGAACGGGTCGGGTCCACCGCGGTCGGCAGATTGCTGCGAATCGCCGCAAACTCAGGCACGTTCGTGGTGAACAGACGCGTCACGTCGATCACCGGCGCGCTGTCCGGCCCGTACGCATCGACGGGGAACGTCGCGATGATCGGCGCATAGTTGGAGTTCTGCACCGATCGATACACCGCGTTGCCCGTATCCGCGCTGATCGCGTACGACGGCGAACGCAGGATTACGCGGTTGCCGACTCGGTCCCAACGCAGCGTGCGCGACGCGAACTCGTCGCCCGCGTAGTCGCCGAATCCCGGATTGCCGGGACCAGGTGTCTGATTCCCCGCCGGTGCGCGCGCGAGCCGTCCGACCATCAGCTGATCCTTGTCGAGCTCCTTGGCCGGAATCTCGAACAGCAGCCGGTCACCGACGCGGTGCACCTTGAACATCCCGACTCGCGTCTTGGCGTCGGGCGTGACCACGCGGTTGTATGGTCGTGGCGCCGCCGCCGCCGCCGCCAATGGATTCACCGCGCCACGTCCGCCGGTCGTATCGCCGCCAGGATTCGTCGGCAGACCGCCGCGTCCGGCGTTCGGAACCTGAGCTGTGGGCTGCGCGGGGGCCGGGCTTGGAGCCGGCGCCGGGGCGGGTTTCGAGCACGCCAAGCCCAAAGCGGCGCCCGCCAGGAAGTAACGCAATCGCATGTGTTTTGGGGTGAGGGAAGCGGCCTAAACCTGCGGCTGTGCTCGTCCCCGCGCAACAGCCTCGTACGTTGGCGTCTCAGCGCGGACCGAGTTTCCGCAGCGTGGTGGCCGCCCCTCACCCGTCATGTGGCGCTCGCACAGGCTGAGGCGAGCGGGTGGGACTGTCTGGAGCGGAGCCGAGGCAGTATTGCCGGGCAGTGTCGGCAATACTGCGCTGGTCCGCGGAAGACAGTCCCACCCCGAGCCTTCCCCCGACGAAAAGCGCCGTTCACGCCGCCGTCATCGGGGCAGCCACCACGACGCTTTGACGAGGAAAATGTTATCCGGCCGCGCCGCGAACAGCGCGGATCGGTCGCGGCTGAATTCGAAATCGCCGAAGTTCGAGTCGGCGAGCCGCGACTGCGTCCAGGCGACGTACAGCACCGACCCCGGCCGGTACTCCCAGCGGAACACCGCGTTCCCGCGCAGCGATTGCTCGCTGAAATCGCGATTCGGAATGACGATCGCCGACGCCGGGCCGGCGCCGTCGGGATCCACGCCGTAGAATGCGATCGCGCCGGTCGTGTCGCGCGTCGCGGTGATCGTGCCGCGGTCCTTTCCGTACGTCGCCAAGATGTCGGTGCGCGGCGCGACGTATTCCTTGTAATCGTAGAAGTGCCCCGCCGCGAAGAACGGTTGCATGTACAACTCGAGCGACATCGTTGGCGAGAACGTGACGTTGAGCCGCGTGTCGAGGCCGAGGGTGCGTTGCTTGAGCGTCGACACGACGTACCGCGTCCCGTAAAACGCCTTCGCCGTGCTGTCCGGGAATGCGCCGACGTACATCGTTGGGTTGCGGCTCGGACTCCACGACGGGCCAAGTGACATGCTGACGTTCGACACGGGCCGATACGTCGCGCTGACCGACACGCCCGGATTCAAGCCACCGAGCGCGTCAGAGTAGCGGCTCAGACTGAGGTTCCCGATCAACTTCGTGCGTGAATCGCTGGAGACGTCCAGCTCGACGTATTCGCTGCGTGGCGCGATCACCGCGGGGCCGCCGCGCAGCGCCTTGTCGTCGACGACGGATGGCCGATGGATGCCGAACACCGTCACGTTCCAGAACTGCGGCGTCGTCTCCGACCAGTAGGCGTGGAGCTGCTGCTGCGTGCGGTCGCCCTCGAAGTTCCGTTGATCCTGCCCGCCGGCGATCGTGACGATCTGCCGGTACCAGTTCGTCGGCTTGGTCCAGAGTCGGCCGATGTTGCCGTTGAACCAGATGTAGTCGGCCCGCTGCTGGAACGCGTAGTCGTTCGTCTCGTAGCCCGGCGTGCGCATGTTGGTCTGTAGCTCGCCAAACCAATCGCCCGTTTGCTTCGAGGCGCGCACATAGAGCCCCGCGCCGCGCATCGCCGTCGCGTTCGAATCCAGGCGATTCGAGAGAAAGCCGCTGGACCCCGCGCCGCGATCCGGCCGCTGGAGATAGCGAGCGCTCGACTCCTGTCGCAGCAGGATCTCGCGGGCGTCGCCGGACACGTTCGTGACGGCAGCAGACGCCTGGAGCAAGTACATCTGCTGCTTCCACGTGTACACGACGTCGTTGCCGTACATCTCGGCGTGGCGCGCGAGGAGCGGAGCAAACGTCGTGTCGAGGCTGCGCTGAAGTCCGCTCGCCACCGCGCCGACGACGAGATTGCCGTTCATGTAATCGTGCTTGATGCGACCGACGAAGTAGTTCGCGAGCGGCTCGACCTCTTGCGTGCCGCGCACGCCGCCCGGCGTCTCGATGCGCGCATTGGCCCGGCCGGTGACCGCATCGAGGAGACCGATCGTATATCCGCTCGCCGTGCGACCGGTGATCTTGCCCGCGCCCCAGATCGTCGTCGCATCGGGCACGTCGGAATAGAGATTCGCGTCGGTGGCGAGGAACGAGCCCGTCGGCGCGCGTCCGACGCGTCGCGAATAGAACGCGCTCATCGACTCCATGTTGCTGCAGAAGTTGCAGCCCGCGCTGCCGAAGTCGAACACTTGCGAGCCTTCGATGAAGAACGGCCGCTTCTCCTGATAGAAGGTCTCGAAGGCCGACAGATTGAGCACCGCCGGATCGACTTCGACCTGGCCAAAATCAGGATTGAACGTCGCGTCCAGCGTGAGGTTCGACGTGAGGCGATCCTTGAGATCGAGCCCCGCGCGCATCGTCGGACGGCCATGCGTGTTGAACGGATCGCCCGGCGAATCGGCCACGGCCGACGACTTCGTCACGACATAGGGCAGCAGCTCGAGGTGGCCCGTGGCCGCGGGGATGTGCAGCCCCTCGAGATGTCCGAAGCGCTGCGGGCCGCCCGCTTCGGTCTTTCCCCACCACGACCACTGATCCTGTTCGTTGTTCCGCTTGATGAAACGCCGCACCTGAAGTCCCCACGTCTGCACTTCGGCCCGCGGAAAGCGAAGTTGGCTGTATGGAATGCGGATCTCGGCCGTCCATCCGTCTTCGTCGATGTGCGTCACGCCTTCCCAGACGGGATCCCATCCGGAGTCGCAGCACGACGTGCCGATGCCGATCTGATCGCCCTTCGACCCGGATGGGTTCAGGTCGAAGAACGCGCGGCTCAAATGGTCGTGATAGCTGTCGATGACCAGCTCGAGGTAGTCCGAGTCGAAGTTCCCGTCGCGGCGCACGAGTCGCGTCATCACACCCTTCGCACCCTCGGTGTCGTACATCTTCGCGCCGACGTACAGCGCGTCGTCATCATATAGGAAGCGGACTTCGGTGCGCTGCGATCCCTTCTCGCCTTCGTTGGGATCGATCTGCCTGAAATCCGTGATCGGCGTCGCCGCCTGCCACGCGTTCTCGTCGAGCTGTCCGTCGAGAACGATCGCGCCATTGCGCTTCACGGCCACCGCACTCGGCACCGCGACTTTGTGTCCGTAGGCCAGCGTATCCGCCGGCGCTGCCCTTTGGCGCACTACGCCCTGCGCGGCGACAATCGCAGGGACAAATAGAAAGCAGAGGGAGAGGAGTCTGGGCATGGGGGGCTGCTCGTCGTCCTGTTTGGGGGTGGACAGGTGGACGGGCAACAGCCTGAGCTGCGCTAACTGCAGTTGCCGTCCATCCGTCAACCGGTCCACCTGTCCACCACTACGCGGCTTAGACGCGGGACGATTCGTCAGAGTTGTGAGTCGGCTCGAACCCGGACACGATTCTTACAACGGCGGTACCGCGGCCTATCCCCACGACGCGCTTCACCCTAGGACACGCGGTCCCCATATTCCCCGCATGTCCACTACATCGGCTCCCCCGACCACGACGCCCGCGGCTGCCCCGGTGACACCGCAGAGCGCGCTCAAGCGTACGCCCTTCTACGAGAAGCACGTCGCGCTCGGCGCGAAGATCGTTCCGTTCGCCGGATACGAGATGCCGGTCCAGTATCCGGCCGGCATCACCGTCGAGCACAAAGCCGTCCGCGAGCGATGCGGTCTGTTCGATGTATCGCACATGGGCGAATTCATTATCCGAGGCCCGGGTTCCTCGGCCGTCGATTTCGTGAACTACGTGACGACGAACGACGTCGCGGCGCTCACGATCGGCCAGGTGCACTACTCGACGATCCTCAACGACCGCGGCACGATCGAGGACGACTGCCTCGTCTATCGCTTTCCCGACCGCGTGATGATGGTCGTGAACGCGTCGAACGTCGCCAAGGACTTCGCGCACATCGCAAAGCTCGCCGACAAGTTCGGGGTGCAATTGACGGACGTGAGCGACCAGATGGGCCTTCTCGCCCTCCAGGGGCCGCTCGCCGCGTCGATACTTCAGCCGCTCACCGACGTCGACCTGTCAGGGATCGGCTACTATCATTTCGCCGAAGGCAAGGTGTCCGGCATGCCGATGATCGTCTCGCGCACCGGCTACACCGGCGAAGACGGCTTCGAGCTCTATCACGACGTCCAATACTCGACGCGCCTCTGGGACGCGCTCATGGGCGCCGGCGATGTCACGCCCGCGGGACTTGGCGCGCGCGACACGCTGCGACTCGAGATGGGAATGGCGCTCTACGGCAATGACATCGACGACACGGTCACGCCGCTCGAGGCCAACCTTGCGTGGCTCGTCAAGCTCAAAAAGGGCGAGTTCGTCGGCAGCCCGGTGCTGAATCGACAGAAGGCCGAAGGGCTGACCAAGAAGCTTGTCGGATTCACACTCGGCGACCGCAACATTGCGCGACACGGCTATCCCGTGTTCGCCGACGGCGCGGCGAGTGGCGTCGTGTGCAGCGGGACGATGAGCCCGACGCTCGGAATTCCGATCGGGACGGCGTACTTACCGACCGCTCTGGCGAAGGAAGGGACGGCGTTCGAGGTGGAGATTCGAGGAAAGCGAGTGCCGGCGAGCGTCGTGAAGATGCCGTTCTACAAGGAAGGGAGTCACCTGTAAGAACAGGGCCGAGGTCTCAGTGCTCGGCTCTGAGTTCTGAGATTCGTTTGAGTTCGACGCAACACTCTGGCATCTCGAAGCTCCGGGCGAGCCAAGCCCCGAGCAACAGCTGTGAGCATGAGCCGCGAGCCCTTACGCTCGCGGCTTCTTTTTCAGCGATTACTTGTCCACCTGACGGGTGGTGCACCCGGCTTTCTGCGGCTTGTTCTCCAACCGCTCTTGCGTCCACTTCACCAGCTCGGGCCCGACCGGCGACCGTGGCGCATCCATGTTTCCGTGATCGAGGCCGGAGAACGTGATGTACTCGATGCTCATCCCCGCGAGACACTGCTGCTGAACGAACCGGCTCGTGATCTCGGGACTCACCATCTGATCCGCCATTCCTTGCACGACGAGCAGCGGAGCGGCGATGGGGCCGTTGGGGTCGTTCTCGCGAAGACGGTTGCCTAGTCCGTCGCTGTCCGGGTTCGCGAGGAGCGGTGCGCCGACGAGTTGCATGAGAAGCGGCTGAGCCGCGCGCATACCGTCGTCGTCGAAGCAGAGCTCGGACATCTTGCGCGCAGCGGCCTGGCCGTTGCGGCGCACGATCTCGTTGAACTTCACGTCCGAATAGAACTGGCTGTACGCCGTCGCGACGAACGAGCCGACGCTCGCTTCGACCGGGTCGCCGCGGTGGATCGTGAGCAGGGCGCCCATGTCCGTCGGGGGCGAGTCGGCGACCACACCGATGACGTTGGCGTCGGGCGCGTATTTCGGCGCGATGATGCCCGCCCAGAGCGCCGCGTGTCCGCCTTGCGAGTGCCCCCACACGACGGTGCGCGGATCCAATGAGAGATCTCGTATCTGGTGCGCCGCGCGCACCGCGTCGAGCGCCGAGCGCGCTTCGCCCTGCCCGATGAGATACGGATTTGGCGCGACGGTGCCGAGTCCCGGGTAGTCCGGTGCGACGAGGACCCAGCCCCGCGAGACGATCTCGTTGATCGCCGGCACGTCGTCGATCGGATTCGGCCGCAGCGACGGCGCGCAGCGGGGAACGATTCCCAGCGAGCCGTGCGCCCACGAAATCACGGGCCGCTCGCGGTCGCTCGGCGCAATCGGCACGAGCACTGTCGCGCTCGCGACGGCCGACGTGCTGTCGTTGAGCGTGGTCGTATAAAGAATTCTCCAAGCCTTCGTTCCCGCCGGAATCTTGCGGCCCGTCAGCAATTCGGCTCGGATGAGTCGCCCCGGCTGAGAGGGCACCATCGGCGGCGGATCGTAGAAGGGCTCCGGAGCGGCGATCGTTCCGGCCGCCATCCTGATCTCAGGCGTCCCTCGGCTTCGGAACTTCGCTTTCTCGTCCATCAACCAGATGCGATATCCGTCGGGATCGACCCAGGCGCGAACGCCGACCGTCGCGACACGGGCTCGCTTTCCCTCGAAGTTGAACGATGCCGGACGCGTCGCGAGCCAGATGTCCGGATGCAGCGTCCCCATGTCGGTGAACGCCTCGAGATAGTCGGGGTTGCTGCCGTTCCACCGATACGACGCGTTCGCGACGATCTGCCGAGTCGATTTGACTTCCGTGCAGCAGGGGAACGCGACGTCGTATGACCGGTCGGCTCCGTGCACCGTGGTCGTCCATGTCGTCGCGCCGGCGGTCTGTCCCGCGCCGGCGTGCGCTACGAGCGTGACGTCTCCAAGCGAGACCGTGTCACCCACGTGCAGAATCCGGTCGGGCAGAACCGGCGGGAAGTAGAAGCTCGCGAGCGAACCGTACAACGGGTCCGAACGGCCGCCGGTCGCGAGCTCGGTCGAATCGGCGTCCATGACCGCGACACTCGCACCGGAAAGCTTCTTGAAGTGCGCGAGTGTCCCGGCGTTGTCGATGCGGGCCTGCGAGACGAGCAGCAGGCGAATGTCCTCTGGCTTGAACCCGGCGGCGCGAATCGCCTGCTCGAGTTCATCCGCCGACTCCGGCAGCGCACCGTTGAGCAGGATGTGACCAGCCGGCGTCGCGATGAGATACGCTGCCAATCCGCGCGTCCCCACGTAGTAGACCGGTCCGACGATGTGCTGGGGGGGCGTGGACTCCGTCCACGTCTTCTCGTAGCCCAGTTGAAGTAGTGGCTGCTGCTGTTGGGCGGTAACCGCGGCTGCCATCCCGAACTGGAGCGCAATGACGAATGCCGTTCGCATCAAGGTTCCTTCTAGAACTCCTGGAAATCGTAGGTATTCATCACCCGGGCCAGTGAGAGGACGAGGGACGTATAAACGGGTGGACGGGTGGACGGGAACAGCCGCGCCTCTCAGGCAGTTCCCCGTCCACCGGTCCACCGGTCCTCCTGTCCACCTGTCCACCAGCCCGCCCTCACGAGCCTTTTCCGCCGGCCCGGGGGCCCGCAAATTTGGCGCATGCGGGTTGCCATCCTGACAATCTCCACCGCCGCCGCCCGCGGCGACCGGGCCGACACGTCCGGCGATACTATAGAAGCGTGGGTTAGCGGCCGAGCCGACGCCCTCGCCGCGCGGACAGTCGTCCCCGATGACACCGTCCAAATCGTCTCGGCCCTCGCCACCTGGGCGGACGGCGACGAGGCCGATCTCATCCTCACCACCGGGGGGACGGGTCTCAGCCCCACCGACCAGACCCCCGAAGCCACTCGCGCGGTCCTCGACCGCGAAGCTCCGGGAATCGCCGAGCGGATCAGGGTTTTGGCGATCCAATCCCAGCCGAGGGCGGCGCTGGCGCGCGGGGTGGCGGGAGTGCGTAACAAAACTCTCATCGTGAATCTGCCCGGCTCGACGACCGGTGTGCGCGACGGGCTCGCCGCGCTCGACCCGATCGTCGGTCACGCCGTGGCGATCATCCGCGGCGCGGCGACCGACCACTCGCCGGCGGTGTCGTCATGAGAGCGCTGCTCACGCTGCAGGACGTCGAGCCCGCGGTTCGCATCAACGCCGTACTCGAGCGCGAAGGAGTCGAGACCGCGCTCGTCTCGCCGCTCGACGACATTCGCTCGACCATCAGGCGCCAAAAGCCCGACGTCCTCGTGTTCACGGGCGACCTCACCGATCCGCTCACCGTCTCGCTCGTCAAGGAGCAGCTCTGGGACGGCGCGCCGTCGGTCGGCCTCGCCGAGTCGTCCGATCCCGGGCTGATGGTTCGTCTGCGGGCGATCGGCTTCGTCGAGATCTTCAGCAAACCGGTGAACGTCGACGAAGTCGTCGCCGGCATCAAACGCGTCCTCGAGCGCCGGCGTCTCCAGCGTCTCACTGGCCTCATCGGCGAGAGCGACGCGATGCGCGAGGTGATGGTGCAGGTGGAGCAGATGGCTCCGGTCTCGAGCACCGTTCTCATCGAAGGCGAGAGCGGCACGGGGAAGGAGCTCGTCGCGCGCGCGATCCACATGCTGTCGAACCGCCGAGCGAAGCCTTTCATCGCCGAGAACGTCGGCGCGTTGCCGGAGACGCTCCTCGAGAGCGAGTTGTTCGGCCACGAGAAAGGAGCGTTCACCGGCGCCGCCGAGCGGAGACTCGGCCGGTTCGAGCTCGCCGACACGGGAACGTTGTTCCTCGACGAGATCGGCGAGATTCCGCCCGCGACGCAGGTCAAGCTTTTGCGCGTGCTCGAGGAACGCGAGTTCATGCGCGTCGGTGGTGTGTCGCGGATCTCGGTCGACGTGCGCGTCATCGCCGCGACGAACCAACCGATCCGCGAGCTGGTCGACGACGGGCGCTTCCGCGCCGATCTGTTCTACCGCCTCAACGTTCTGCGCATCTATCTCCCGCCGTTGCGCGAGCGCCCCGAAGACATTCCCATGCTCGTTCGCCGCTTCATCGGCGACTACTCGGCGCAGCACGATCGCAAATTCCACGGCATCTCGGCCGACGCGATGCAGCGCCTCGCCGAGTATCCGTGGCCGGGGAACGTGCGCGAGCTGCGCAATCTCATCGAGAGCATGGTCGTCCTCGCCCCCGACCACGAGATAGAACCAAACGATCTGCCTCGCCACATCCGGGAGGGCGGGGGAGCCCGGTTCCTGCCCGTGCACGTCGGCCCGATTCTCCGCGCGCAAGACGCGGCGACGGCCGGCGGGCGCGAATTGGAATTCATCGTTCGCAGTTTGCTCGAGCTCAAACTGCAAGTCGAGGAATTGCGACGTCGCATCGACGATCGCCCGCACGACGGGTGGATCGGCGAAGTACCGGCGAACGCAGTGCCGAGCGTCGCGAACGCGAACGCATTGCCCACGCCGACGCCGAGCTCAGTCGGCGCGATCGAACCGCGCGATCAACCGCCGCCGCCGAACGTCGTGAGCATCACGCCGGGCATGACGATGGCGGAGATCGAACGCGCCGCGATCGAGCTCGCGCTTCGCGAATCGCGCGGCAATCGCCGCCGCGCCGCCGACATGTTGGGGATCGGCGAGCGAACTCTTTATCGGAAAATCAAAGAGTATCGAATGCCGGAACATCCGGAGATCGAGTAGTACCGTACGCCGAGACTTCCGAACTCCGAAACGGCAGAACTCCGAAACTTCCGAATTCCGAAGCGGCGAACCTGACGGAGTCCGACAACTGCCGCACTCCGAAACTACCGAACTCCGGACTTCGCCACTCAGCGAAGATTTCGTTGCAGCTGCCGTCCACCGGTCCGCCTCTCCACCCCGTCCACCTTGTGCGCAGTTATTCACACCCGTTACACGCCATGCGGTCACTTATTCACATTTCATGTTGACAGCGACCTTTTTCGTTGATGTAAGGGCATTTACGCTTGCCAAAAGCAGTCAATAAGGGGCATATTCACGCCCCTCTTAATGTCGAGTTCGGGCGAAGCGGCTCGTTTTCGGCGTGACGGCGGGCCGGTGCCGTCGTCTTTACCGGGTAGTTCCTGCCTAACCGACGCCGGAGTACTGCGTTGCCGCTCCCCAACAGCAATTCTGCGCCAACGGCCGAGTCGTCTCTCATCGCCGGAAGCGTCCTTCCCATTCAGCGTGCCGAGGAGTTGCTCGCCACGCTGCCGGGCGTGATGTCTGCCCGCATCGTCGCGAGCCCGAACGGGGCCGTCGACGAGATTCACATTCTCACGACGACGGAATTCACGCCGAAGCAGACGGTGCGGAACGTCGAGAGTGCGTTGATTGCGCACCTCGGCATGCACGTCTCGCATAAAAAGATTTCGGTGGCGACGTCGGACGATGGCCAGAAGAATTCTCGCAACGGAAATGCCGGGAACGGCGCGACCGCGTTGCCGTTGAAGACCGCCGCGACACAACCGGCCATTTTGTCCAGTGCGCCGCGCGCGTTCACCGCGGCGACGACGGATGCGATCGCGGTGATCAACCGCCGGCGGATCTACTTCGAGGACGTCGAAGTGCGCCGCTCACGCACGCGCGGTGTGACGTGCCGAGTGACGCTGCGTAAAGGCGACCAATCGTACGTTGGCGAGGCGGAAGGCATCGAGAACGAGCGCCTTCGCATCGAGCTCGCCGCCCGCGCGTCGCTCACCGCGATCAAGCTTGCCGAGGGCGACGAGCGAGTGCTGGGGTTGGAGGGCTGCCGTTTCCTCGAGGCCTTCGACCGCAACTTCGTGTTCGTGGGCGTCTCGACGAAGCACGGCCGCGACACAGCGTTGATGACGGGTAGTGCCGAGGTGAGAGAGAGTCCGGAGACGGCGAGCGTCCTGGCGGTGCTGGACGCGACGAACCGTTGGTTGGACCGGTAGCACCCTTTAAACCCCGCGAGGCGCGGGGTTTTCGGCCTCTGATTACAGAATTGTAGCTTAACGGCGAAAGTAGTAACAAAGTGTATCATCGTGGGGCGAGTAAAGCTCGGATCACGATACTAAAGGAGAACGGCAGAACGACCGGGCCCGCCGTGGGGCGCGAGGTTGCGTCGCCGAAGGTGGGTTCGCGCGTCAGCGGAAGCAAGCACGGCGAACTGTTCACTATCCTCTCATTTCACATCTTAGACAACTAGAAAACGACCCCCTCCCTCGCTAAAGCGAAGACGAGCGGAGGACAAATCCGTCCAGTGTAGTTGAGCGAAGCTCACTTTGGAGCACGGGAAGCCAACCCGTGACTG
>DASYSS010000027.1 GCA_036003045.1 Gemmatimonadaceae bacterium | reverse complement strand
TTGTGCGGGATCGGCGTCACGTCCTTGATCGACTTCACCTGGAGGCCGGCGGTCGCCAACGCCTGAATCGCCGACTCGCGACCAGAGCCCGGTCCCTGCACGCGAACGTGGACTCGCTTCACGCCGGCAGTCAGCGCTTCTCGCGCGCACTGCTCGGCCGCGACCGTCGCGGCGAAGGGCGTGCTCTTCTTGGACCCCTTGAAGCCCGCCTTGCCCGACGACCCCCACGACACGGTGTTCCCGTGCGAGTCGGTGATCGTGATGGTCGTGTTGTTGAAGGTCGCGCTGACGTGCGCGATCCCCTCAGCTTCCACCACCCGCTTTGCCTTCTTCCCAGTCGCCATACGAAATGAGTTCTCTCTACGTGGTCGCGGTGATCGCGAGAATTACTTGGTGACCTTCTTCTTGCCGGCAATCGCGCGGCGCGGACCCTTCTTCGTGCGCGCGTTGGTGTGCGTTCGCTGTCCGCGGACCGGCAGTCCCTTGCGGTGCCGGATGCCGCGGTACGAGCCAATGTCCATCAACCGCTTGATGTTCATCGCGACTTCGGTGCGGAGCGCGCCCTCGACCTTGTACTCGCGCTCGATCGCGCCGCGGATCTTGTTCACGTCCGCGTCGGTGAGATCGCGCACGCGGAGCGACGCGTCGACGCCGCTCTTCTTGATGATCTCGGCGGCGTTCTTTCGGCCGATGCCGTAGATGTACGTGAGACCGATCTCGACCTTTTTGTCGCGAGGGAGATCGACGCCAGAAATACGAGCCATGATTAGCCCTGACGCTGCTTATGCTTGGGGTTGCGCTTGCAGATGATGCGAGTCACGCCGTTTCGCTTCACGACTTTGCAATGCTCACAGATCGGCTTTACGCTCGTGCGAACTTTCACGGACGCTCCAAAAAACGACGCACGCGTCGTGCGTCGAGAAAGACGTTTCTAGACAGACCTTAACAGTAAACAGGACTGTAACTTCGATCAAGGGGAAGAGCGCGATGCCGGACAGGGCCGGTGGCTGCCCCGCTCCGGGTCGATCAGGCTCCGGCTTTCGCCGCCGCTAAAAGCCGAGCTCGCGGTTGACCGCCTGCATCGCCTGACGTCGATCGAGAGCCGCCGTGACCATGCGGCCGACGACGATGTACCGCGCCCCTGCTTCGGACGCCTCGTGCGGCGTGACCACGCGCGCCTGATCCTGCGTTGCCCCGCCCGCGGCGCGCACGCCCGGGACGAGAATCGACAGGCGATCGCCGAATCGCTCGGAAAGCGCTCGGGCCTCGCCACCGCCGCACACAACGCCGTGAGCACCCGCCTCGGCAGCGAGGTCGGCGAGACGCAGGACCTCGCTTCGTACGTCGAGGTTGGGTGAGCGCCCCCAGGCCCCCGCGACGGCCTCCGCGCTCAGCGACGTCAACACGGTCACCGCGAGCACCCGACAGTTGCCGCCGGCGTCGCGAGCGGCGTCCGCGGCGGCGCGAAGCATGGCCGAGCCTCCGGACGCGTGGACCGTCACGAGTGACGCGCCCAGTTTGGCCGCATTGCGTACGCCCCCGGCGACCGTGTTCGGGATGTCGTGGAACTTGAGGTCGAGAAAGACCTCCGAGCCCTGCTCGCGAATCGCCGCGACGACCGACGGCCCCGCAGCGGTGAAAAGCTCGTTGCCAACCTTGTAGAAGCGGCAGGCATCTCCGAGCTCCGTTACCAGCGAGAGGGCCGCGGGTGCCGTGGGTACGTCCAAGGCGATGATCGGAGTCGTGGTCACGAGTCTCTCGTGCAGTGTGTTCGTCACGCCAATCCCTCGAGCGTGCCCACCAGATCCGCGATGCGAGCAACGCTGTGCGCGTCGCACCAGGCCGACATCTCTTTCACGACGCGCATCGGCGCGCGTGGATCTCTCAGCGCCGCGGTGCCGATTCCCACGAGCGACGCCCCCGCCATGATGTACTGAAGCGCGTCGGAGCCGGCCGCGACACCGCCGACGCCGAGGATTGGAACTTGGACCGCCCTGCGCACCCGCCACGTCGCGAGGACGCCGACCGGCAGAATGGCCGGGCCGCTCACGCCCCCGGTCCCGAAGCCGAGCGCCGGGCGCCGCCGCTCGACGTCGATGAGCAATCCCGGAATCGTGTTCACGACGCTGATCGCATCGGCGCCGGCATCGACCGCGATCTTCGCCGCCTCGCCGATTCGTTCGAGCGTCGGCGAGAGCTTCACGAATACGGGGCGCCGCGTCTCGCGGCGCGCGCGCTCCACGACCGAGCGCAGCGCCGACGGATCGGCCCCGAACTCCATGCCGCCGGCTTTCACGTTCGGACAGCTGACGTTCAACTCGTACGCGTCGATCGCCGGCGCGTTGCCGGCGGTGAGACCCGCCTCCAACCCGGCGACTACGGCCGGATAGTCGTCCACGGCGAAGCCGACGACATTCGCGATCTTCCTCGTATCCGGCAGGTGCGAGGCCAGCCACGGCAAGTGATCGCGGCGCACCGCCTCGAGACCGGGGTTCGCCAGTCCGACAGCGTTGATCATCCCGCCCTCGAACTCGGCCACGCGAGGCGCGGGCGCTCCGGCCCTCGCCTCGACGGAGACCGCCTTGGTGACGAATCCGCCCAGCGAGTCGAGGTCGATGACCCGATCGAGCTCGGTGCCATAACCGGCGGTGCCGGAGGCGAGAACGACAGGATTTTGAAATGTCAGACCGCTCACGACGCTCTGGAGCGCCGGGCGCGAGGTCACCGGTTCTGGCTCCCGCCGGTGCCCGACTTCCCTCCCTCGACTCGCCGTTCGTAGGCGTCGAGGTACTGCTGCGCGCCGCTCGCGATGGCGGCGGCGATGGCGTCCTGCTTCGCGGGATCGGACAGGTAACGCGCTTCTCGCCCGTTGGTGCCGAACCCGATTTCGACGAGGACCGCCGGCATGAACGCCGTCACGAGCACGCGAAACCCCGCTTGTTTGACGCCGCGGCTGGGGCCGGGCGACATCGATGACAGTCGGCGCTGAATGATGTCGGCGAGCTGACTGGATTCACGCAGGTGTTCGTTCTGCTGCATGTCACTGAGAATGAAACTAAGCGGGTTTCCCGTGTCGAGCTCGGGACCCGTCTGCTCGAAGCGAACCGCGGCGTTCTCCATCCGCTCGACGCGGCGCGCGTCTTCGGTGCGCGCCTCGGAGAGGAAATACGTCTCGACGCCGCGCGCGGCCTCAGGGTCCTTCCACCCGAGGTTGGCCGCGTTGACGTGAATCGAAATGAAGAGATCGCCCCCGTTCCTGTTGGCGATCCGCCCGCGGTCGTCGAGGGCGATCAGCGTGTCCGTCGTGCGCGTGTACACGACCTCGAGACCGCGCGCCTGCAGACGAGCTCCCAGCTTTTTGGCGACGGCGAGCGTGATGTCTTTCTCGCAGATCTTGGGGCCGCCGCCAATCGGGCCGGTCATCCCGTTGTCGACGCCGCCGTGTCCGGCATCGACGATCACCGTCAGACGCCCGTGCTTCGAGGCTGCCGCCGGCCGTCGCACACCGTCGTCGTACTGGACCGACGTCGTGAGAGGAGTGGGGGCGGCCTCGCTCGACTTCGCCGGCGGAGCAGCGCGCTGCGCCAGCACCGTCGGCGCGGCGATGTCGGTCGAGAAGACGACCAGCTGCCCCGCGTCAGCGTCCCACCGCGTGTTCGGGACGAACTCGGGGAAGACGGCCGCCACGAGCTGAAGCGGCACCATCAAGCGACCGCTGGCCACCATCGGCGCGGCCGAGAGCTGCCGGACATCGTTGCCGACGCGCACGAGACGCGAACCCGCCTGGAGCTGTACACGCGTCCCCCATGCCTCGAGCGTGTACCACGACGACGAATCGTGACGGACGTTCACGCGCAGCACGGGCGCCAGTGCCTCGGGGCGCAGCATCGGGCCGGCGGGTGTCGCGGTGAGCGCGACGCGGATCGAACGGCGGGCGTCGTGCACGACGAGCGCCGACGGCGGCGTTCCGTGAGACAGCTGGAACGCCGCAACCACGATTCCGATCATCGCGAGCGAGCCACGCGGGCCATTTCCCGCTCGGCGTCGCGCGTGCGTTCGGTATCGCGCTTGTCGTGGACTTTCTTTCCTTTGGCGAGTGCGAGGGCCACTTTCGCCACCCCGTTCTTGAAGTACAGCTCGAGCGGGACCAGGGTCAGTCCTTGACGCTCGACGGCTCCTATCAGACGACGGATTTCCTTCCTGTGGAGCAACAGTTTGCGGGTCCGTTCCGGCTCGTGATTCGAGTAACCCCCCCGTTCGTAGGGCGAGATGTGGAGGTTGAGCAGAAATGGCTCACCGTCGCGCACGATTCCGTAAGCGTCGCTGATGTTCGCCCGCCCGTCGCGGAGGGATTTTACCTCGGTCCCGACGAGCACCAGACCCGCCTCGAACGTCTCGAGAATGTGGTAGTCGTAGCGCGCCCGCTTGTTGCGCGCGATCGACTGGATCTCGTCCTTCGCCGCGTCGGTGCGCGCGGACTTGGCGGAGCCTGAGCCGGACTTTAAGGGACGAGCTGGGGGGGGCATGTGCGGGATGACGCGGCGTGTGCGCTGCGGCTCGGAGCCTCGCGCGTTGTCGCAACTTAGACGAGCCATCTTCGCGCAGCAACACAGGATACGTTGACGCATCCACTGCGCACGGCTAGCTTTGGTTGCTCTGCCGAAGTGGTGGAATTGGTAGACGCGCTGGCTTCAGGAGCCAGTGGGCGCAAGCTCGTGGGGGTTCGAGTCCCCCCTTCGGCACTCGAACAGGTTTATCGCGGCGCGGACCGCCCGACCAGCTCGCTGGGGGCGACGTTCTCCGGCAACGCGACCGCGCCGAACGTCGCGCGCAGCGCCTCGTTCGCCTCGGTGAGATATCCGAGCAGAAGCTCGCCCGCGCGAACGATGTTGTCGTCGCGCAGTTTGAAGCTCCCACCGGCGAACGCGAACAGCGTCTGTCCCATCCGCGTCCACGTCGGCGCGCCGGCTCTCGACGCCAAGCCGTCCCGGTAGGCGCTCAAGCGCGCGTTGAACTGTCGCTCCGCGGTATCCGTCTTGTCCGCGGCGATTCCACGGTCCCGCGCGAATGCCTCCGAGATCTCCCGCGCGACGATCGACGCGGTGCGGTCGTCGAGCGCGTCGCGCTGCGCCGCGATCAGACCCAGGGCGCGCCTCGCGTATCGCAGCTCCCACGTGGCGTGATCGACGTCGCCGCGCGTCGCGTTCTGGGTCAGCCACTCGATGTCGCGAATCGCCGGCTCGACGAAGAGCGTGGCGACGTATCGTGCGGCTTTTCGCTGCGCGTCACGGTCGGCCCGCCACCGCGCAAAGAAAGGCATCGCTCAGGACTGGAGGACGGGCAGCGCTCTGGCGTCGGGTTCCTCGGCCAACGGCGCCAAGCCGACGCGCGATCGTACCTCACTCTCTTCCGCCAGCAGATCGGCGAGGCACACGCCGCCGAGCACGTCGTCGATCTTGCGCTGAAGCAGCATCCAGACCGGGCGGATGCTGCAGTTGTGCGACGACGAGCAGCGTTCCTCGCCCACCGGGTGCGACACGCAGTGCAGGTCGAACGTCATCGTCTCCGACGCTTCGATGACGTCGCGGATCGAGATGCGGTCTGCCGGGCGGGCGAGCGCGTAGCCTCCGCGCGCGCCGCGCGTGCTTCGCACGAGATTCGCCCGCCGGAGCCGGAGCAGAATCTGCTCGACATAGTCGGACGGCAGGCGCTCGAGGTCGGCGATCTCACGGCCGGTGATCGGGCCCTCGGACGCGCGACGCGCGAGGTGCAGCGCGCAGATGACGCCGTACTCGGCGAGCGTTGTGATGCGCATCGATTCGCAATCTAAGCTCGGGCGCGGGCCACGGTCAGCCCGCGCACGAGCCGGTGACGACCCGGATCAGCCGCCGGCCGAAGCGCCGTACTTGCCGCCCGGAACGCCGATCTCGGTCATTTTGCGCAGGTCGAGCACTTCGTCGGTCTCGTCCGGCGGGAGGATGCCGTCGCGCTTCACGAGATCGCGAATCAGGATCCCTTCCTTGACCGACTGTTTGCTGATCTCCGCCGCGCGGGCGTAACCGATCTGTGGAGCGAGCGCCGTAGCGAGAGCCGCCGAACGCTCCACCCAGTACGCGCACATCTCGCGGTTCGCCTGGATGCCGTTGATGCATCGCTCGGTGAGCGCGTTGGTCGCGTTGGTGAGAATGCGCATCGCGAGCAGCACGTTGAATCCGATGACGGGCATCATGACGTTCAACTCGAGCTGCCCATGCTCGGACGCGATGGCGACCGTGGTGTCGAGCCCCATTACCTGGAAGCACACCTGGTTCACCATCTCGGGAATCGACGGATTGATCTTGCCCGGCATGATGGACGATCCCGGCTGCACGGCAGGCAGCGTGATTTCGTCGATGCCGGTGCGCGGACCCATGACCATGAGGCGCAGATCGCTGGCGATCTTGCTGAGGTCGATCGCGAGCACGCGCAACGACGCGCTGAACCCGGCCACGTCGCCCATGCTCTGCATCAGCTGGATGCGATCCTCGCCTTCGCGCAGATCGAGTCCGGAGATCTCTTTGAGATTCCGCACCATCAACGGCGGGTATTCCTCTTCGACGGTGACGCCCGTTCCCACGGCGCTGCCGCCGATGCCGAGGTCGCGCAGATAGTCCGCGGCTTCGGTCACGCGGCGCATGCCGCGGGCGATCGAGCCCGCGTACGCGGTGAACTCCTGGCCAAGACGAATCGGCATCGCGTCCTGAAGGTGCGTGCGGCCGGCCTTGACGATGTCGTCGAACTCCTGGCCTTTGTTCGCCAGCGCGCGGCGCAGCGCTTCGAACGCGCGCGTGAGGGCGTCGAGCTGCGACAGACACGCGAGGCGAATCGCCGTCGGGATCGTGTCGTTCGTCGACTGCGCCATGTTCACGTGGTCGTTCGGATGCACCGGCGCGTACTCGCCGCGTTTGCCGCCGAGGATCTCGTTGGCGCGGTTCGCGAGCACCTCGTTCGCGTTCATGTTGTGCGACGTTCCGGCGCCCGCCTGATACGGGTCGACGATGAAATGCTCGCGGTGCTGGCCGCTCAGCACTTCGTCGGCCGCCGCGACGATCGCGTCGGCGAGACGCGCGTCGAGCCGGCCGGTCTCCTTATGCGTCAGCGCCGCGGCTTTCTTGATCCAGACCTGCGCGACGACGAACGGTTCGAGCGGCAGGAGGCCGCTGATCGGAAAGTTCTGCTTGGCGCGGAGGGTCTGCACGCCGTACATCGCGTCGGCGGGAACGTCGAGCGGCCCGAGGGGGTCTTTTTCGCGACGTGTATCAGGCATGATGAGAGGGTTCTAAACTCTGTTGAAAGGTTCGCCGTGCCGCGCGGGTCCCGAGAAGGCGTCGCACGACGGAAATGGCCAGCCCCGCGGCGGAGAGCATCGCGACACCCAACGCCGCGACACTCCAGGCATGCATGCGGCCGAAGTCGATCCGGCGCGGATCGCTCGGGGACAGGACTTCGATCGATCCGCCGGCGCTCGCCAGCAGCTTGTCGATTCGCTGCCCGAGCACCAGCGCGTACCCGCACGCCAGCGCGATGAGAAAACCCGCGCCGGCGCGCTGGCCCGCCACGCGGTAGCCGCTGAAATGGACCACGTCGTTCAGGTCCGGCGGCTGCGAGCGGAGACTCCAATTCTTGGTGAGTATCACCTGCTGGGCGACGGCCTCGATGAAACCCACGATGAGCGAGACGACGATGCCCGCCCAGAGCACGACCGGCAAAACGCGCCCGACGACCTCGCCCGCGCTCGCGCGACTGGGCAGCACCGCGAACAACGCGGGCGCCACGACGGCGGCGAACAATACGGCCGCGCCGAGCCAGAGGCTCAACGCCACCAGCTCGAATACGAGCGACACCGGACTCTGCGGCGCGGCCACGGTCTAGCGACTCCGTGAATGCGCGACGCCGAGCAGGAACGGGTTCGACGCGCGCTCGCGTCCGATGGTCGTCGCCGGGCCATGGCCGGGATACACGACGAGGTTTTCGTCCAACTCGCCGATGCGCACGAGCGATTCCTCCATGGCGCGCGGATCGGCGAGCGGCAGATCCGTTCGCCCGATCGAGCCGGCGAAGAGCAGGTCACCGCCCAATACGACGCCGTTGCCGTGAAAGACGACATGCCCCGGCGCGTGCCCCGGCACGTGCATCACCGAAAACGTGAGATCGCCCACCGAGAGCGAGTCTCCCTCGGCGAGCTCGCGATCGGGCGCCGGCGGCGCCTCGAACTGGATGTCGTACCCGGCGGCCGCCTGCGGCGCGCGGGCGAGCGTCGGGGCGTCGGCAGGATGCATGTAGACCGGCACCCGCCACTCGCGCTTCACCGCGGCGACGGCGCCGACGTGATCGAGATGCGCGTGCGTCAACCACACGGCATCGAGCGCCGCGCCTGAAGCGCGGATCCATTTCACGATGCGCTCGGGCTCCGCGCCCGGGTCGACGACGATCGCGCGGCCCGTCGCCTCGTCGACGACGAGATAGGTGTTTTCCTGAAATTCACCCACCGTCGCCGCCAGGATCTTCACGCCGTGTAGCCTCCCATGCCCACGATCGGCTCGCTCGGATTTCCGTCCGCGCGCGCCTTGAGGTATTTCTCGACCGCGATCGCCGCCGTCGTCGCGTCGCCGACCGCGGTGGTCACCTGTCGCGTGAGCTGCGAGCGAACGTCGCCCGCCGCGAAGAGTCCGCGGACGCTCGTCTCCATGTTCGCGTCCGTCTTGAAGTAGCCCATGTCGTCGTGCTCGACGTGCTCCGCGACGATGCCGGTGTTCGGCCGGAACCCGATGAATACGAACATGCCCGTCACCGCGAGGTCGCGCGTCTCTTCGGTAGTGACCTCGCGCAGACGCAGATTGCTGACGAGCCCCTGTCCGTCGGCCTGCACCTCGTCGACGACGGCATTCCAAATGACCTCGACCTTCGGGTTCGCGAACAAGCGCTCTTGCAGAATCTTCGATGCGCGCAGCTCGTCGCGGCGGTGGATCAGATAGACCTTGTCGGCGTAGCGGGTGAGGAAGTCCGCCTCTTCGGTCGCGGCGTCACCGCCACCGACGACGGCGATCGTCTGCTTCCGGAAGAATGCGCCGTCGCAGATCGCGCAGTAGGAAACTCCCTTCCCCGCGTACTCGATCTCGCCGGGAATTCCGAGCTTGATCGGCGTGCCGCCCGCGGTGATGATGACCGCCGGCGAGCAGTAGACGTCGCCCGAATCCGTCCGCGTCGAGAATGTCCCGTCATCCAATCGCTCCACGCGATCGACGTACACCCCCGTACGAATCTCCGCGCCGAACTTCGCGGCGTGATCGGCGAACTTCTGGGCGAGGTCCTGTCCGAGAATGTGCTCGAAGCCGGGATAGTCCTCGATGAGCTCGGTGTTCAGCAGCTCGCCTCCCGGAAAGCCCTTCTCGAGGATGACGGCGTGAAGCATCGCGCGTCCGGCGTACAGTCCGGCGCACATTCCCGCGGGGCCCGCTCCGATGATTACGACGTCGTAATTGTAGGTAGTCCCCACGACAGATCCTCTCGTCGCGGCTCGCCGGCCCTCTCGCCGGGCTTTGCCGCATCATGATGATCAAATGTAGCCGATGCGGGAACCGCCTTTCGCATCGCTCACTTACGAATGTGTCGCCCGCCGTCGACGATGATGGTGTCTCCGGTGAAGTAGTCCGCGCCGAGGATGAACAGAACGGCGTCCGAGACATCCTCCGGGCTGCCGTTTCGCTGGAGCGGCGTCGTGCCCCGAAGACGCTCGGCGTCGGCCTCGCTCCAGCCGTCCGGCAGGAGCACCGTTCCCGGCGCGACTGCTCCGACGCGAATCTCCGGCGCGAGAACACGGGCGAGCGCACGCGTCAGGTACACGACGCCCGATTTCGACAACCCGTGAACGAGATAACCCGGCCACGTTTCGAACGCGGCGAGGTCGGCGATGTTGACGATCACTCCCTGGGCGCGACGCAAATGCGGAGCAGCGGCCTGCGACAGGAGGAACGGCGCCCGGAGATTCAGCGCCATGATCTTGTCCCACTCGGACGCGTCGGTCTCGCCGAGCGGAGTGCGCTCCATGATGGCCGCCGAGTTCACGAGCACGTCGAGCGCGCCGAACCGATTCACGACCGTGTCGACGAGACCGGTGATTTCATCGGGACGAGTGAGGTCCGCGCCGAACGTATCGCCCGATCCGCCGAGCTTCTCGATCTCGCGCAGCGTTTCCTTCGCGCCGTCGGCGGTCGAGTTGTAATGCACGGCGACGCGCATCTTCCGCGCTCCAAGGCCGAGCGCGATCGCTCGGCCCACGCGATGGCCCGCTCCGGTTACGAGGGCCCTCTTTCCGTTCAGCTCCATGTCGTCGCTCGCCTGTTCAGCCTCTACGACTTCGGACCAGCTACGCCGCGCGGTCGCGAATGCGGGCGTCCTGCCGCTCGAGCCACGCCTCCGGGACCCGCATCATGCCGAGCGTTCGCGCGCCCTCCGCGGCGCCATGCCAATCGGAGCCGCCGCTCGGGACGAGCCCGAAGAAATCCACCAACGCGGTGAGGCGGGCGATGTCTTCGGGTGAATGGCTCGGGTGTCGTACTTCGACGCCGTCGATGCCCTCGTGTGCGAACGCCTCGATACGATCGCGCGTGCCGGATTGCGCGGGGTGCGCGAGAACCGCGAGCCCGCCGGCGCCGTGGATGGCCGCGATCGCGTCGGCCGCGCTCAGCCTCTCCTTCGGGATGTACGCCGGACGTCCGCTTCCCAGGTAGCGGTCGAACGCGTCGCGAAAATCGACGGCCCAGCCCTCGGCGATCATCGCTCGAGCGACGTGCGGGCGGCCGATCGCACCGCCTGCCGCTTGCTCCAGGACCGCCGCCATCTCGATTCGCACTCCGAGCTCGTTCAGGCGAAGCACGATCCGTTCCGCGCGCCCGCGCCGCATCTGGCGCAATGCGATCAGTTGCGCGTCCAGATGCCGCGTGTCCGACAGGTGCAGCCCGAGAATGTGAGTCTCGGCGTCGCCTTCGACGGCGCTCAACTCGATTCCCGGAACGACGCGAACGCCAAGGGCGGCTCCGGCCGCGGCCGCCGGCGCGATTCCGTCGAGCGTGTCGTGGTCGGTCAACGCGATCGCCGACAGACCGACGCGCTTCGCTTCGCGAACCACGTCTTCCGGCGCGCGCGTTCCATCGGACGCGGTCGAATGGACGTGCAGATCGACGAAGGTGGCGGCGTCGCTCCCTCCCATGCGCGCAGAGGGCGACGTCACGCCGAGTAGTCGGCTTCCGGCGACGTGTCGCTCGGCTGCGAGCACTCGAACAGCCGCGCGAGATCCGCGTCGCTCATCTCGACGAGCGAGCGCTCGCGTGATCGAGTCCCGACGGGCGAGTAGCGGCTGACGCGGACCTCGCGGTCGCTGCCCGTTCCGTTGATGAAGATCAGCCCGAACTCGTCGCGGTCGTACTGCGTCACCCGGCCCGAGGGAAACACGAGCCAGTTCTTGCCGCCGACCGTGAGCACGCGCGATGGCATCAGCTCAACTCCACTTCCATGTAGACCCGCTGCGGGTCGAGGATCGGTTCGGGCGCCGACGCGTGCGCGCGCGCCAACGTGTCGGCGTCCCCCGCCTCGACGAACTCGAGGAAGGCGCCGGGAAGCCCGGCTTCCTCGAACGCCCAAAAGCGGCAGTTCTGTTTCGCGTAGTGATCGTGCTTACGGCGCAGCTTTTCGTGGAATCGCTCGCGATCCGGCGGCGTGACGAGCGTGCGTTGAATGGTGAGTGCGCGCGGCACGGTCAGAGCACCGTCTCGGGGAAGGTTTCGAGACTTCGCTTTACGAAGCTCATGAATTTGTCGGCGTCCGCGCCGTCGACGACGCGGTGGTCGAACGAGAGAGAGAGATACGAACAGGTCCGGATGGCGAGCATGTCTTCGCCTTCCGGACCGGTGACGACCTTGGGCCGTTTTTCGATCGCGCCCACACAGAGGATCGCGACCTGCGGCTGGTTGATGATCGGCGTGCCTGTGAGCGAGCCGAACACGCCCGGGTTCGTGATCGTGAACGTCCCGTCCTGCACTTCGCGCGGGTCGAGCCGCTTGGTGCGTGCGCGGTTGGCGAGGTCGTTGAGCGTACGAGTCAGGCCCGTCAACGAGAGGTTGTCGGCGCCCTTGATGACGGGCACGATCAAGCCCCACTCGAGCGCGACGGCGATGCCCAGGTTGATCGGCTTCCGGTAGATGACCTCGTTGCCGCGCACGGAAGCGTTCACGACCGGGATCGCCTTGAGCCCGTCGACGACCGCCTTCAGGATGAACGGCATGTAGGTGAGCTTCTCGCCCGTCGCCTTTTCGAACTCGGCGCGATTCTTCGCCCGAATCCGCGCGATCCGCGTGAAGTCGACCTCGAAGAACGTGCTCACGTGCGCGGACGTGTGCCGCGACGCCACCATGTGCTCGCTGATCAGCGCGCGCATCTTGGTCATGGGCTCGACGACGTCGCCCGGCCACGGCTCGGGGAGCGGCAGCGATCCAGCATGCACCGGCGCTACGCCGCCGACCTTCGGCGGAGCCTTGGCGCCGGATTCGAGAAACTCGAGCAGGTCTTTCTTCGTGACGCGCCCGGCGACACCGCTGCCGTGGAGTCCGGAGATCTCGACGCCGTGCTCCGCCGCCATGCGGCGGACGAGGGGCGAGGACTTGGTGCGGAGACGTTCCTCGAGCGATGCGCCGTTGCCGTGAGGAGCGGCGGGCGGCGGCGCGGCAGGTGGTGGCTCGGACGGTTTCTCGGTCGAAGGTGCAGCGGATGCGGCAACCGGGGCCACGGCCTTGGCCGGAGCGGCGGGCGCCGGCGCGGGAGCAGCGGGCGCCGGGACGGCCGCGGTCACGTCGGTCTCGAGACGCGCGACCAGCGTGTCGACCGGAACCGTCTGCCCTTCCTTCACGAGGATCTCGGCGATGACACCGCTCGCCGGCGCCGGAATCTCGGCGTCGACCTTGTCCGTCGAGATCTCGAACATCGGTTCGTCGCGCTTGACCGAGTCGCCGACCTTCTTGAGCCACTTCGACAGTGTGCCCTCGGCGATCGATTCCCCCATCTGGGGCATCACGACGTCTATACGTGCCACCGAATCATCCTCGCTCCGAGTTTTGCGCGCGACGCCGCCCGCGCGAGAACAACCAGATCGTGACCGTCGGAAGCAACACGAGGCCGGTGAAAGCCCCGATCAACCAGTACGACGTCCACCCGCACGGCGCGCCCGTTTCGGCGTCGGGCTTACACCGCGCCAGCGCGCCGACGATTTTCGCCACCAGGACGGCCACCATGCCGCCCCCGGCGAAACCGCCGATGGCCGTAATACATCCGATACCAAAATATGCGGAACGCGGCGTGGGCGCTCGCGGCGGTGACTCGTCTGGAGGCGCCATCGGAGCGGGAGGTCGGGGCGGGTGCGGCGGTTGGCCGCGCGTCAGTAGCTGGACGTCAGCCGGTGCGACGGGTCGTCGGCCCGGTGCAGTGCAACAAAGAATTTCTTGACGTTTCGATCGAGACGACTCTCCCCCATCTGGTCGCTCTCGACCTGCACGAACGTGTAGTGCCCGCCCTCGGCCCGCACGGTGAGGCGAAGCGCGCCGAGCGGTCCGGTGTAGGTTCGCGTCTTGGGAGCGGTCGTATGCTGCGCCAGCCCGATCTTTGGAAAGAACTCATCGGCGGCGGCGAGCACGTCCGTCACTTCCATGTGGCTGCGATAAAAGTGTCGCATCAGGGAATGTTCGAGGGTCGTTCGCTGATCACGTCCTGCATCCAGTCCGTACGCTCGAGCGGATGGAGCGAATCGCGCCGGAATCGGATCGCCACCGCCCAGGTGCCCGGGATGACAAAATTCAGCTTTGCATGATACGTCCCGACTTCGGGGCCGTAGGCCATTCCGTCGTACGTTTTCGATTGCGGTCCGTTGGGCGCCTGCTCCTCGATCGGCTTTCCGGCGAACAGCTGGCCTTCACCGCCCTCGATGGGCTGCCGCGTCTTCCGGTCGAAGACTTGGACCGTGTAGTGGACGTCGTCGCGCGCGTGCGGCGGCGCCTGGTCGGGCTTGATGGTGAAATCGTAGCTCAGCGTGAACTGGTGCAGCGGCGGAGGCCCGTTGTCTCCGCCGCATGACGCCACCGCGACGACGGCCGCGACCAGCGCGCCGAGTCGCCCCAACCGTTGCCAACGTCGCATCGCCGGCTCTCCTCGTTTTACGACTGGTAGTACTCCAGCCCGAGGTGCGTGATCTGCTCCTCACCCATCAGGTGCCGAAGCGTGTTCTTGAGCTTCGTCTGCTGGATGAAAAGATCGTGTTCCGGCTGGAGACCGGGAGCGGCCATCGGCGACTTGTAATAGAAGCTTAACCATTCCTGAATGCCCTTCATGCCCGCCCGGTGCGCGAAGTCCGAGAACAGCGCGAGGTCGAGCACGATCGGGGCGGCCAGGATGGAATCTCGACAGAGGAAGTTCACCTTGATCTGCATCGGGTACCCCATCCACCCGACGATGTCGATGTTGTCCCAGCCTTCCTTGTTGTCGCCGCGCGGCGGGTAATAGTTGATGCGCACCACGTGCGAGAAGTCCTTGTACAGCTCGGGGTAGCTCTCCGGCTGCAGGATGGTGTGCAGCACGCTCAGCTTCGACTCCTCCTTCGTCTTGAAGGAGGCCGGATCGTCGAGCACCTCGCCGTCGCGGTTGCCAAGGATGTTGGTCGAGTACCAGCCGGCGAGTCCAAGCATACGCGCCTTGAGACCCGGCGCGATCACCGTCTTCATCCACGTCTGGCCGGTCTTGAAATCCTTGCCCGAGATCGGAACACCCTTATCGTTGGCGAGCTGCTGAAGTGCCTGTGTGTCGACGGCGAGGTTCGGGGCGCCGTTGCAGTACGGAATCCCCTCCATGATCGCGGCCCACGCGTAGAGCATCGCCGGCGAGATCGCGTCGTCGTTCTGCTCCATCGCCCGCTCGAACTGCTGGATCGTGGCGTGCTGCGGACCGGGCTTGATGAAGATCTCGGTCGATGCACACCAGACGATCACCAGGCGGTCGCATTTGTGCTTCGCCTTGAAGTCGCGCATGTCCTGGCGAAGCTGCTCGGCGAGGTCCCGTTTCGATTTGCCCTTCTTGACGTTGTCGCCGTGGATTCGCGTGACGTACTTGTTGTCGAAGACCGCCGGCATCGGGTTGATGGCCTTCAGGAATTCGGCGACCGGCTCGATGTCGCGGTCCTCGAGCACGCCGGCCTTTTTCGCCGCCGTGTAGGCGTCATCGGGGATCGGATCCCACGCGCCGAAGACGATGTTCTCCAACGGCGCGAGCGGGACGAAATCCTTGATGAGCGGCGAGCGGTTGTCGGTGCGCTTGCCGAGCCGGATCGTCGCCATCTGCGTGAGCGAGCCGATCGGCTTGGCGTGACAGCGCCGAATGCTTTCGACGCCGGCCATGAATGTCGTTGCGACGGCACCGAGCCCAGGGGTCAGGATGCCGAGCGTGCCGGTGGCCGGACGGATGGTGGGCGAAGCCACGAAGTCTATCTCCTGTCGCGCTAATGGCGCGTGCCGGTACGACCCCGGCGACGCAGCCAGAAGGACTTTTCAGTGGTGAGCGGTAACGGCGGAGCGTCGGCGCGGTCGTTCGTCTGGTCGTGCACGAACTTCATCCGCTGCACAACGGTGATCCACGCCGTCACGGTGAGGAAAATCAGGATGACGTCCAGCACCCAGCCGTTGAGCGCGAGGCCGAAAAACGCCTGGGGTACGGCCAACAACACCGAGCGCTCCGGCCGCTGCACCAAGCCGACTTTCGCGTCCAACCCGAGCGCCTCGGCGCGGGCTCGGATGTACGAGGTCAAAAATGCCCCGTTCAGTCCCGCCAGACAGACGATGACCATCCAGACCGAGTGGTACCGCGGGCTGAGCGCGTAGAACACGGCGAGACCGCCAAGCACGGCGCCGTCCGCCACGCGGTCGAGGGTCGAATCGAGAAATGCGCCGAACGTCGAGCTCTTGTTGGATCGGCGGGCGACCGTGCCGTCGAGAACGTCGAACAGCGCGGTGACACCGAGAACGAATCCCCCCGTCCGAATGTGCCCGAAGCCGTAGATGACGCCCCCGGCGACGGTGCAGACGGTGCCAACCGCGGTGATCGTGTTGGGATGAACACCGCGACGGACAAGCCAGTCGGCAACCGGATCAACGACTCTGAGATATCCGTTCCTGAGCCAGTCCGGAAGAATCTGCATTGGGCGTAAAAGTAGCCTTTCCAGACACTTGTAGCAACCAAATGATCCCCGGACGGCTGCCGGTCAGGCGGTCGTCGTTAGGGGACTTGAAAGGAATACGTCCCGCTCAGCGTCACGTTTGTGCGCGAGTAGGTGCGCGCTCCGTCGAACGTGACGGCTTTGAGCGTGGCGGTCGTGCCCGGCGGGTAACCGGGAACCGGGACCGTCACGTTGCTGTTCGCCGCGACCTGTCGAAGAAGCGTCTCGGTGCCATTCACGTTCACATACACGTTCACCGCCTGACCCAAGGTGTTGTTCACCTGGATCGAAATCTGGGCCGGTTGGGCCGGCGTCGACCCGACTGTCGCGGCACGGGGAGCACAGGCTGGAGCGGACGCGAGAACGAAGAAACCGAGGAGGATGGTCAGGCAGCGCTTACCGGTCATCGGAAGAGCCTCGCTCGACAGTGGTTGCGGGTTGACTGCAGACGGCCCGTGGTCATCGATACAACAAGAAACGATGCGCCGCGGCCTCGAAGTCGCTGACGGCGCGCTGTCCCCCGTCCACGACGCGATCCGGGTCTTCGCCGGCAAACAACGCTCGCCGCATCGACGGACTGCCGAAACGCTCGTCGAAGGTCGTGTCGCGAACGCGCAGCGAATCGCGGTTCGTGCGTAGCAGGGCCCACAGGATCGCGGCGCAGACATGTCCCGGGCGAACGGCGTTTCGGTCGGTGACCGCGATGCGCACACCGGGAATGAGGCGGCCCCCGTACTTGGCGTCGCCGGGATTTACGGGGGTGAACGAGTCGACGACGAAGCGAACGCCGGGCTCATTGCGACCGTTCAGGAGCGACGCAACCTCCACGGCGTTCATCCACGGCGCGCCGAAGCGCTGAAACGCGTCGGCCGTTCCGCGTCCCACGGAGACGTTCGATCCCTCGAACGCGACGAGCGCCGGGTAGATCAGCACGCTCGCGAGGTTGGGGAGATTCGGCGACGGGCGGACCCACGGCAGACCCGTCTCGTCGAACCACGCGGAACGCTTCCAGCCGGATACCGGAACGACACGAAGCGGGGCGCCTATTCCCAGCACCTCGTTGTAGAAGCGCGCCATCTCTCCCATCGTCATTCCATGCCGCAATGGGAACGGATATAATGCGTACGGCTTCGCCGGACGCCGCGGACTTTGTTCGTTCGCGTTCGCCAAGGCGGAGTCGAGCATCGGTCCGTCGACGTGGTCGCCGGTAATTGGGTTCGGCCGGTCGAGCACGATGATCGGCAGGTGGCGGCGCGCCGACGCACGCATCGCGTAGATCATCGAGCCGACGTAGGTCCACGTTCGCGTACCCACGTCTTGGAGGTCGAACACGAGCGCGTCGAGATCGGTGAGCAGGCTATCCGGCGGCGCGATCGCCGTCTCGGTGTAAAGCGAATGCACCGGGAGCCCACTCCGCTCGTCGATCCCACTCTCGACGTGCGTCCGGTCTTCGGTCCCCCGAATGCCGTGCTCAGGCGAAAAGAGACGGACCAGCCGAACTCCGGCCTCACGGGCCCGCGAATCGCGCAGAACCTCGATGTCCGAGACGCCGTGCTCATCCACCCCCGTCTGGTTGGTGAGCAAGGCGACGCGCTTCCCGCGTACGAGGCCGATGCTGTCCGAGATCAAGACGCTGATCCCCGGTCGCACCGCGCCGGAGGGCGCGGGGGGAGGAGCGATCGTCGGCGCCGCATGCGTACACGACGAGGCAAGAACCAGCGCACCCATCAACAACCAACGCTCAGCATGCATCGCGTAGCTATCCTCGCGTCACTCGTCACTATTGCCGCGTGTCATTCGGGAAACACTCAATCCGCCTCCCCCGCTCCATCGGCCGCCAACGCGTCGGCGTTGCGGGCCGGACTGCAACGGCGGATCGAGGAGGTCCTCAACCGCGCGCGAGCCGACAGCGCCTTCCCCGGCGCGTTCGCCGTCGTCGGAACGCACGACGGAGTCCTCGCCGAATATGGCGTGGGCCAGCTCGATTGGGCACCCACGCCGAGGCCCGACGAACACACGCTGTGGGATTTGGCGTCACTGACGAAGGTCGTCGGGCTGACGACGGCGATCATGCAGCTCGTCGAGCAGCATCGCGTCGACCTCGACGCGCCGCTCCAGCGCTACATCCCCGACTGGACCGGACCGAACAAGAATCGCGTGAGCGTGCGCAATCTGCTCACACACACATCAGGGCTGCCGGCCTTCAAGGCGTACGACGAGATCACACACGACCCCGACAGTCTCGCCAAACTCATGTTCTCGACGCCGCTCGATACTGTGCCCGGCGTTCGCATGGTTTACAGCGACATCGGCGCGTACATGCTCGGAAAGCTCGTCGAACGCATCACCGGCGAGACGCTCGACGCCTACGTGCACGACCATGTCTTCGCGCCGCTCAAGATGGACGAAACGATGTACCGCCCGCCGGCGTCGCTGCTGCCGCGCATCGCGCCAACCGAGTTCGATCCGAAGCGCGGCGGCCTCGTTCGCGGCAAGGTGCACGACGAGCGCGCCTACTACCTCGGCGGCGTCTCGGCACACGCGGGAATATTTAGCTCCGGCCACGACCTTGCGCGGTTCGCGCGCATGTACCTGAACGGCGGCACGCTCGACGGCGTACGCGTGGTACAGGCGTCGACGATCGCGCGGTTCACGGCGTTCACCGATTCCACGTTTTCCAACCGGGGCATCGGCTGGCAGAAGCCCGACCTGCCGGGGATGAAGTTCGCCAGTCCCTCGTCAGCGTGGGCCGGACACCTGATGTCGACGCGGGCATTCGGCCATACCGGCTTTACGGGAACCTCGATCGCGATTGACCCGTCGCGCGACCTGTTCGTCGTTCTGTTGACCAACCGCGTCGACCCGACGCGGAACAACAACAAGATCAGCGAAGTTCGCCGGCAGCTCGCGGATTCGGTCGTCGCCGAGTTCGACCGGTTCCGCTCTTCCCCGCACTGAGGAGCCGATGCACATCAGTCCGATCGATTGGGCCATCGTCGCCGCGTACTTCCTCCTATCGGCCGGCATCGGCTTCGCCTTCACGAAAAAAGGCGGCGAGAGCCTGAGCGAGTACTTCATCTCGGGGCGCGCGGTGCCGTGGTGGCTCGCCGGCGCGTCGATGGTCGCGACGACGTTCGCGGCCGACACGCCGCTGGTCGTGACCGGACTCGTGTCTTCGCACGGCGTCGCGGGCAACTGGCTGTGGTGGAACATGCTGATGAGCGGCATGCTCACCGTGTTCTTCTTCGCGCGACTCTGGCGCCGTGCGCACGTCATGACCGACGTCGAATTCGCCGAAGTGCGCTACAGCGGAAAGCCGGCGGCGACGCTGCGCGTCTTCCGAGCGCTGTATCTCGCGATTCCGATCAACCTGATCATCCTCGGCTGGGTAACGCGCGCGATGATCAAGATTCTCACGATCTCACTCGGGCTTCACCCGGTGCAGATCGGCGGCGCGACAGTGTCGGGCGAAGTGATCGCGGTCGGCATCTGCTTCGTGATCACGATGGCGTATTCGGTGGCGGCCGGAATGTGGGCCGTGCTGTGGACCGACCTCGTGCAGTTCGTCATCAAGATGACCGCGGTGATCGTGCTGGCCGTGTTCGCGGTGAACGCGGTGGGCGGCATGACGACCATGAAGGCGAAGCTGGCCGAGCATTTCGGGAGCGAGAAGGCCGCGCTCTCCGTGCTCCCGATCTCGTTCGGCGGGAATGGAATCACGGCGTACGCCTGGATGCCGATTCTAACGTTGGCCGTATTTCTCGGCGTGCAGTGGTGGGCCGCATGGTATCCGGGCGCCGAACCCGGCGGCGGCGGGTACGTCGCGCAGCGAATTTTCTCGGCACGTTCGGAGCGGGACGGCGTCTTGGCGACGCTCTCGTTCAACGTCGCGCACTACGCGCTTCGTCCGTGGCCCTGGATCGTCACGGGTCTGGCGACGGTGATCCTCTACCCCAACGGCATCGGTCCGAATCACGACCACGAAGCGGCGTACGTGCAGGCGTTCGTGGATCTGCTTCCCACGCCGTGGCGCGGCTTCATGATGGCCGGGTTCGCGGCGGCGTACATGTCCACGGTCGCGACGCAGCTCAACTGGGGCGCGTCGTATCTCGTGAACGACGTCTATCGCCGTTTCCTCAAGCCCGGCGCGAGCGAGAAGCATTACGTGTCGATGTCGCGGATGGCGACCGTCGTGCTCTTCCTGCTCTCGACGCTCGTGACGTGGCAGTTGTCGTCGGTCGAGGGCGCGTGGAAGTTCCTGCTGGCGATCGGTGCGGGGACCGGACTCGTTCTGATCCTTCGCTGGTATTGGTGGCGGATCAACGCATGGTCCGAGATCAGCTCGATGCTCGCGTCGTTCGCGATCTCGCTCATCTGCTTCGCGACGATACCGGGGCGCTGGTACCCACTCGACGATCCGCGCAACGACTCCGCGATCATGCTCATCACCGTCGCCGCGAGCACGGTGATCTGGGTCGTCGTCACGTTCATGACGGCGCCGGAATCCGACGCCGTGCTGGCGTCGTTCTACGAGCGCGTCCGCCCCGGCGGTCCGGGCTGGGCGAAGGTGTCGAGCGCGCTCGGCTACGGGCGCGAGTCGATTCCCGGCGGCGCGTTGGCGTGGACGAACTGGGTCGCCGGAATCGTCGCGGTGTACTCGTCGTTGTTCGGGATCGGGAAGATCGTCTTCGGCGAGGTGGGGACCGGCGTGGGACTGCTGATCCTCGCCCTCATCGCATTCACTTGGATCGCGCGATCGTTCCGCAACGAGGCCCCGCCACCGGCCATGGCTGCGAAAGAGGCTCTCTCAATGGCGGCGGACTGACGGAGCCGGAATTCAAGCCCAAGCGGTGCTCCCACTTCCATTCGGTATCGAAAAAGCAATTCAACGCAGACGACGCAGACGCGGAACTGCGATCCCGCACACAAAAAACAAAAGGCGGTCACGCCAAGTTGCTTGCAGTTAACTGCGGGATCGCTTTTCAAAGTCTGCGTCGTCTGCGTTGAATTTTTTCTGAAACGCCAATCGTAGCCCACGACGCCGGCTCCAGGCCCAGCCAGACGGACTTCCGGGTTTGCACCCGGCCTGAGGTACCCCTATAATTCGAGGTGTATGTGTCGCGGCCGGCACCACTTGGCCGCTCCCTTCGGAGGCTTCAGATGAGCACGATGAATCAGCCCGAAGTGTTGGTGACCGTCACACCGGTTGCCGCCACCGAGGTCAGAAAGTTCATGGCGCAGGAAAATGTCGACCCGGCCAAGGGCGGCCTCCGCGTGAGCGTTCAGCCCGGCGGCTGCAGCGGCTTCAAATACGGCCTCCTCATCGAGGACGAGGCCGCGGAAGACGACTTCGTCCTGTCTCAGGGCGAGTGGAACGTGTTCGTCGACCCCTTTTCGGCCCAGTACATGAACGGTGTGATTATCGACTATGTCTCGTCGATGCAGGGATCAGGATTCACGTTCAAGAACCCGAACGCGACCGGCGGCTGCGGCTGCGGAAGTTCGTTCTCAGCCTAGCGTGAACTCGGACGAACGGGGGGAGGCCCGCGACGAACCCGGTCGCGTGGCCTCCCCTTCGTCGTTTCTGGCGTCACATCCGCCGCGCGAGCGCATCCAGACGGTCATCGCCGGCGACCACGACGACATCGCCGAGCTCGTCGCGATCCGAATCGCCGAGCTGATTCGCCAGCACAACGCGGCCGGCACCCGCCTCGTTCTCGGGCTCGCCACGGGGTCGACGCCGATCGGCATATACCGCGAGCTCATTCGCATGCACCGCGAAGAAGGATTGAGCTTTGCGTGCGTCGAGACGTTCAATCTCGACGAGTACTACCCGATGGCGAAGGACAGTATCCACTCCTACCACCGCTTCATGTGGGAGAATCTGTTCTCGCAGGTCGACATCGATCCGGCCAACGTCCACATCCCGCCGGGCGACGTGACGCGAGACAAAGTCGCCGAGGCCGCCCGCGCATACGAGGCGGCGATCGCAGCAGCGGGCGGCATCGACTTTCAGATCCTCGGCATCGGCAAGACCGGCCACATCGGCTTCAACGAACCGGGCTCCGGCGCCGACAGCCGCACGAGGCTCGTGACACTCGACGCGATTACGCGGAAAGACGCCGCCGCCGATTTCTTCGGCGAGGACTACGTGCCGCGCGAAGCAGTCACGATGGGCGTGGCGACGATCCTCGACGCCCGCGAGATCGCCATCATCGCGACGGGCGAGCACAAGGCGGGGATCGTCGAGCGGGCCGTGGAAGGGGGCGTCGATCTCGAGGTCGCCGCGACGTTCCTCCAACGCCACCCCAACACGACTTTCTACGTCGATCGCGCCGCCGCCGCGGAGCTGACGCGCATCAAGACGCCCTGGCTGCTCGACGAAGTGCAGTGGACCAAGGACCTGATGGTCCGCGCCGTGATCTGGCTGTCGGAGCGCACGAACAAGGCGATCCTCAAACTCACGCAGCGCGACTACGCCGATGCGCGCATGTCGTCGCTCGTCGCCAAGTTCGGCTCGCCGGGCGAGGTGAACGGCAAGGTCTTCAACGTCCTCGGCGCCAAGATTCGCGGGAAGTCGAAGCTGCCGCTCGGCCATCGGATCGTGTGCTTCTCGCCGCACCCCGACGACGACGTCATCTCGATGGGCGGAATTCTTCGCAAGCTGGTCGAGAACGACAACGACATCGTCGTCGCGTACATGACCAGCGGCAACATCGCCGTGTTCGACCACGACGTGCGCCGCTATGCGGACTTTCTCCTGCGCCTCGCCGCCGAGGGGCGCATCGATCACGGCAAAGTGGACGCGCTCGTCGCCGACGTCCACGCGTCGCTGGAGCGGAAATCGCCCGGCGACATCGACTCGGCGGACGTGCAGGCGCTCAAGCGGATCATTCGCGAGACCGAAGCGGTGAGCGGGCTCGAGACGGTCGGGCTGCCGCGGAGCGCGGCGCGTTTCCTGAACCTGCCGTTCTACCAAACGGGCAAAGTCCGCAAGGATCCGATCGGTCCGGCGGACGTCGAGATCGTGCGCGCTCTGCTCGACGAGATGCGCCCCGAGATGATCTTCGTCGCCGGCGATCTCTCCGACCCGCACGGCACGCACCGCATGTGCAAGGAAGCGATCGACGGCGCGCTCGAGGAGCTCTCCTTCCCGAAACCCGAGGTTTGGCTCTATCGCGGCGCGTGGCAAGAGTGGCCGGTTCATGAGGCGACGTTCCTGGTTCCGCTGTCCCAGGAGGAGCTCCGCCTCAAGATCCAGGCGATCTTCAAGCATCAGTCCCAGAAGGACTCCGCTCCCTTCCCGGGGGGCTATGATGAGCGGGAGTTCTGGCAGCGCGTCGAAGCGCGCAACAAGGGAACGGCTGCGGAGCTGGATCGTCTGGGATTGGCCGAGTACTTCGCCATGGAGGCATATGTCGTCGACGGAGAGAAGCGCTGAGTAGCACGTGCGCGGACTGAACGCGCTCGACTTCATCGTCATCGCCGCGTATCTCCTCGGCGTGACGCTGCTCGGCATCTGGGTCGGGCGCCGGCAGAAAGACGCCAAGGATTACTTCGTCGCCGACCGAGAGATCCCCTGGTGGGCGGTGATGTTCTCGATCGTCGCCAGCGAGACCAGCGCACTCACGTTCATCAGTATTCCGGGTCTCGCGTACACGACGAATCTGGGATTCCTCGAGATCGCGGTCGGTTATCTCCTCGGTCGAATCGTCGTCGCGTACACGCTGCTGCCGCGTTACTACAACGGAAACCTCGTCACGGCGTACGCGCTGCTCGAGCAGCGGTTCGGTCTCGCGACGCGGCGGTTCGCGTCGATCGTGTTCATGGTGACGCGAGGCATGGCCGATTCCGTGCGCGTCTTCGCCACCGCGGTGCCGATCGCGCTGATCATTGGACCGCTGCTGCCCAGGAGCGCGGTGATGCCGGTGGCCGTGCTCGTCCTCGGCACGCTCACGATCCTGTACACGATCCGGGGCGGCATGCGCGCCGTCGTATGGACCGAGATCGTGCAGGCATCCGTCTACATCATCGGCGGCATCTCGGCAATCGTCCTGATCGGCCATCTCGTGTCCGGCGGATGGTCGGCGATCCTCCCCAGCGCCGCGGCCGCGGGAAAACTCAAGACCATCAGCTTCTATACGGGCTTCGACCAGCCACATACGGTATTCGCCGGCTTGCTGGGCGGCGCGTTCCTGTCGATGGCTTCACACGGCGCCGACCAACTCATCGTCCAGCGGCTCCTTTCGGCGAAATCACTGCGCGCGTCACAGGTGGCGGTCATCGGCAGCGGCGTCGCGGTCATCGTGCAATTCGCGATCTTTCTCATCCTCGGCGTCGGACTCTGGGCCTTGTACGGCAACCGCACCTTTCCCACGCCCGACGCGATCTTTCCGACGTTCATCGTCGACAAGATGCCGCACGGGCTCATTGGCCTGTTGCTGGCGGCCGTGTTGGCAGCGACGATGAGCACTCACTCCGGCGCGATCAATTCGCTCGCCGCCGCCTCGACGCACGACATTTACCTGCCCATCACCGGCCGAGCGGCCGACGATCCGCGCACGCTGCGCGTCGCGCGGTGGCTGGCCCTGGCCTGGGGCATCGTGCTCACGGGAGGGGCGCTGCTCTTCCCGACCAACACGAAGACGCCGGTCGTCGTCGTCGCGCTGTCGATCGCGTCTTTCACCTACGGAGGCCTGCTCGGCGGCTTCTTCCTCGCTATCTTCTGGCGACGTGCGCGGCAGTCCGACGCGATTCTCGCGATGACCGTCGGCATCGCGCTCATGAGCCTCGTCGTGTTCGCCAAGCAAATCATGGCGGCGGTGCCGTCGTGGTCTGGGTTCCTCCAGCCGTTGTCGACGATCGCGTATCCGTGGTACGTCCTGATCGGAACGCTCATCACGCTCGCTACCGGAATGATCGCCTCGCTTTTTCACCCGGCCCCGGCCCCCGCCCCCGTCCCCACGCCCGTGCCCACTCAGTCGGCATGACGTACATCGTCGTTGGCATCGACGGCGGCGGCTCGAAGACGCACGCCATCGTGGCCGACCCCACGGGCCGCACGCTCGGCGAGACCGTGGGTCCGGCGAGCGCGGTGCGCCCCGGCGGAGCCGATGCCTCCGCCGACGTGATCGCGTCGGTCGTCGCCGACGCGCTCACCGCGTGCGGTCTCACCGGGGCGACGCCGCGCGCACTGGCCATCGGCGTCGCCGGCATCGGCCGCGACACCGAGCGGCAACAGCTGTGGCACGCGCTGGCCGGGCGGGATTTGGCCTCGGAGATCGTGATGCAGTCCGACTTCAGCATCGCGCTCGACGACGCCTTCGGCGACGGGCCGGGCGTGCTCATACTCAGCGGCACCGGTTCGGTCGCATTCGGCCGCGGACCGACCGGAGCCACCGCGCGTTGTGGTGGGTGGGGGCCCACCTTCGGCGACGAAGGGAGCGGCGCATGGATCGGGCGGCGAGCGTTGACCGTCGTCGCCGCCGCCTCCGACGGCCGCGAGCCCGAAACCGCGCTCACCGGCGCGATTCTCACGGCGGCACAAGTCGACGAGACGATTGATCTGATCGGTTGGGCCGCGAACGCGACCCCCGCGGATTTCGCGTCGCTCGCCCCGGTCGTCGCCTCGGTCGCCGACTCGGGCGATCTCCGCGCGAATGCCGTGCTCACGCTCGCCGTCGAGGAGCTCGTGCTGCACGCGCGCGCTCTGGCGCGCAAGCTCTTCACCGACGAACGCGCCGCCCTCCCGATGGCGCTCACCGGCGGAATGCTCAACCGCGGCTCGACGCTCCGAAAACGCCTCGAGCATCGATTGAAATCCGCGGTTCCCGGCGCGCAGCTCAAGACCGAGCCGGTCATCCCCGCGCGCGGCGCGGTGCGCGCCGCGCTCCGGGTGGCCGGCGCCGCCGTCGTCTAGGTCTCGCGTTGGCGGTCGAAGCACACGTCGCTTTCCTCGGGCCCGCCGGGACCTTCACGCACGAAGCCGCGCGGGTGTTGTGTGGTCCCAATGCCCGTTACGACGCGTGCTCGACGATCGACGCCGTCTTCGACGCGGTCCGCCGGAAGGACGCGCCCAACGGGGTCGTGCCGATCGAGAATTCGACGGAGGGTTCGGTCACGCAGGCCCTCGACTGTCTTCTCGCGGGCGACGTACGGATCGCGGGCGAGATGGTGCTCGACATCGTCCACTGCCTCGCGTCGCACGCGGCGACGATCGCGGAGATCGAGCGCGTCTACTCTCATCCGCAGGCACTCGCGCAGTGCCGACGTTGGCTCGCCGCGAACGTGCCCCAAGCCCGCCTCGTCGACTCGCCCTCGACCGCCGCGGCTGTGCGTCACGCGGCCGGAGACCACCGCGGCGCCGCGATCGGCAGCCGCTTTGCGGCCGCGCTACACGGCGTTCCGGTCCTCCACGAAGCGATTCAAGACGCCGAGCACAACGCGACACGATTCGCGCTGCTCGCTCCCCACGACGCGGCGCGGACCGGCGACGACAAGACGACGATCGCGTTCGCCGTCCACGACGAGCGCGGCGCCCTGCTCCGCGTGCTCGAGGTGTTCGACGAAAACAGGATCAACCTGAGCCGGATCGAGTCGCGGCCGAGCAAGCAGCGGGCGTGGGACTACGTATTCATCGCTGATCTCGAGGGGCACCGGACTGACGGGAACGTCGCGCGTGCGTTGACTGTACTGGAAAAGAAATGCCCGATGCTCAAGAATCTCGGGAGTTATCCGCGCTTTCGAGGGTAGCGACGTTCAGGGCTCGCCCCTCCCGTCTGGCATCTCGGATCCAGGCCCGAGCCAAGCCCTGAGCATCAGCCTACAACAAGAGCCTGGAGCCAAGAAGAACGGCGCGATTCTCATCGCGCCGTTTGTGCATGGCTCAAGGCTCCTGCTCAAAGCTGTTGCTCGAGGCTAGGCTCGCTTCACGTTCCGCGATACCGACCAATCGCGCACAAACTCCGAACGAACCTCATCCCCACTTGAGATCGATCTTCGACAACGGCAGCGCTCTCACGCGCTTCCCCGTGATCTCGAATATCGCGTTGCATAGCGCAGGCACGACCGGGGGCAACGCGGGTTCACCGAGGCCCGTGGGCGGGAACTCGGTGACCTTGAACCATACGTCGACCGGCGGCGCCTGCCGCATGCGGAGGAGCGGGAAATTGTTGAAGTTCGTCTGAACCGTGCGCCCCTTGTCGATCGTGATCTCCTGACCCAGCGCCTCGGCGATGCCATCCATCACCGCGCCTTGCGCCTGGTTCTCGGCATTGCTCGGGTTGATGATCTGGCTGCCGATGTCGCCGACGACCCAGACCTTGTCGACCTTGACCGCCCCGTCCTTCGCCACGGTCGCCTGGACGACCTCGGCGAAATAGCCGCGATGAGAGAAGTGGAATGCCGTTCCCATCGCGGTTCCCTTCGGCAGCGAGGCGCGATTGGCCCAACCGGAGCGTTCGCGCACCCCCTCGACGACTCCGCGCATCCGTTTGCCGTCGAAGGATGGAGCCTGGAATCCGCCGCGGCCGCCGCCGGGAGCACCAGCGGCTGGTGGAGGCGGTGGCGGCGCCGGCTGCTCGTTCGCGAGGAGATCGAGGCGGAACTGCAGCGGGTCCTTGCCCGCCGCGTGAGCCAGCTCGTCGATGAACGACTGAACCGCGAACGCGATGCCGTTGCTGCCCGGTGCCCGCAACGCGCCCGTCGGCACCCCGAGAGGCATCAACGACTGATCGATCACGAAGTTCGGGATGAAGCGGGCCGGGAATTCCGTCGCTCCGAGGTTCGCGCTCGACGCCGTGCGCCCATTCTCGCCGAACGACACGAAGTGATCGCGCCACGCGGTGAGGGCGCCGTTCGCATCCACGCCGCCACTGAAGAAGTGGAATCCGGCCGGACGATACGGGTCGTGCTGGATGTCGTCTTCGCGCGTCCACAGCAGCTTCACGGGCGCGTTCGGGAGCTGTTTCGCGATCGCCGCCGCCTCGACCATGTAGTCGTTGGCGAGCCGGCGCCCGAATCCGCCGCCCGAGCGCGTGATGTTGATCGTGATGTCTTCCTGCTTGATGCCGAGGGACTGCGCCACGAGGCCGCGGCCCGCCTGCGGCTGCTGCGTCGGCGACCAGATCTCGAGCTTTCCGTCCTTGAACAGTGCCGTCGTATTCTGCGGCTCGAGCGGCGCATGCGAGATGAACGGATAGAAGTAAGCTCCCTCGGCCGTCTTCGCCGCGCTCTTCATCGCGGCGTCGAAATCGCCGTCCTTCCGCAAATTCTGCTGCGGCGGCTGCTTCGACAACGCCTGCGCCTGCGACGCGAAGCTTTCGCTGCTCTGCGTCGCCGTCGCACCCTCGTCCCACTGCACGACGAGCTTTTTGCGCGCCTGTTGGAGGAGCCACCAGTTGTCGCCGACGAGCGCGACGCCCGAGAGAAGTCCCATGAGGCCGCCCTGCTCGCCCTGATTGACGATGAACGCGTGCTTGACGCCCGGCTGCGCCTTCATCTCGTCGAGATTCGCGCTGATCGCCTTTCCCGCGAACACCGGGCACTTCACGTAGCTCGCGTAGAGCATGCCGGGCATCGTGACGTCGATGCCGAACATCGGCTTTCCGGTCACGATGTTGTGCACGTCGACGCCCGTGACCTTCGTTCCGATGATCGTGAAGTCTTTCGGGTCTTTCAGCTTGACCGCGGCGAGGTCGGGCGCGGGGACCGTCGCCGCCTTGGCGACGAGATCGCCGTATTTCGCCCTGTTCGTGGTTCCGTGCTGGACCACGACGCCGGCCTCGGTCGACAGCTGCGACTCGGGCACGTTCCACATCTGCGCCGCGGCGGTCACGAGCATCGCACGAGCCGCCGCGCCGACCTGTCGCATCGGCGTCCAGTTGTTCGGCGTCGCCGTGCTGCCGCCCGCGCTCTGGCCCTGGAACTTGGTCGTGTCGAGCGGCGCCTGTTCGATGCGCACGTCTTTCCAGGCCACGTCCAGCTCGTCGGCGATGATCATCGGGAGCATCGTCTTCACGCCCTGCCCGATCTCCGGGTTCTTGGCGATGATCGTGACGATGCCGTCGGGCGTGATGCGAATGAAATTGCCGAGCGCCGTCTCCGCCGCGGATGGCGTGAGCGCGAAGGCCTCGGCCGTTTCGCCGAGCTTGATGTACGTACCGAGCAGAATTCCGCCGCCGGCGAGCGCGGTGACGCGCAGGAACGACCGCCGGTCGACTGTCTGGTTCATCGTCGTGGTCATTGGCGTCTCCTCCCGGCTCACGGGTTGCCGCTCGAGCGCGAGCCGCCGACCGTCGACGGCATCTGCGCTGCGCGGTGGATCGCCTGCCGAATGCGGAGATACGTCGCGCACCGGCAGATGTTGCCGTTCATCGCCGCGTCGATGTCCGCGTCTGTCGGATTGGGCTTGCTCGTGAGCAGCGCCGCCGCCGACATCAGCTGGCCGGCCTGGCAGTATCCGCACTGCGGCACGTCGAGCTCCTCCCACGCGCGCTGGAGCGGATGCGTGCCGTCGGGCGAGAGGCCTTCGATCGTCGTGACCTCGGTGCCGGACACCGTGGACGCGCGTCGCTGACAGGATCGGATCGGCGTGCCGTTCACCTGCACGGTGCACGCGCCGCACTGCGCGACGCCGCAGCCGAACTTCGTGCCCTTGAGATCGAGGACGTCACGCAACACCCACAAGAGGGGCATGTCGTCCGGAACGTCGACCGACGTCGGCTTGCCGTTGACCTTGAAGGAGATGGCCATGGAGTCAGGCTCCTCGCTGTGTTGTATGCATTCTGCGGTCACCGGTCTCTGGTCTCCGTCACCCGAACAACCCCGGGGGACCTGTGACCGGTGACCGGTGACCGAACTACACCGTTGTCACAGGCGGAACCCGCAACGCCTCGCCCGCCAACGCATCTACAACCGGCGTCGACGCTCTCGGCCGGTCGAAATCACCTTCCCAACGTGCCATCACGACCGTCGCCAAGCAATTGCCGATCACGTTGAGTGACGTGCGCGCCATGTCCATCAACGCGTCGACTCCAAGGATGACCGCGACGGCCTGAAGGGGCAAGCCGAATTGCGAAAGCGCTCCCGACAATATGACGAGTGCCGCCCGCGGCACCGCCGCCACACCTTTGCTGGTCAGCATCAGCGTGAGCATCATGACGAGCTGCTGGGAGATCGGCATGTCGATCCCCGCCGCCTGCGCCGCGAACACCGATGCGAGCGACAGATAGAGCGTGCTGCCGTCCAGGTTGAACGAGTAGCCCGTCGGCAGCACGAACGCGACGATGCGCCGGGGCACTCCCAGCTGCTCCATGCGTTCCATGGCGAGCGGGAAAGCCGCCTCCGACGACGCCGTCGTGAAGGCGATCAGCCACGGCTCGCGAACGGCTCGCACGAACCGACCCAGCGGGACGCGGAAGATCAGCGCCACCGGCAGCAGGACGAACAGCGCGAAGACGACGAGCGATCCGTACAGTGTCCCAACCAGGATCCCGAGGTTCCGCAGAACGCCCAAGCCGCTCTTCGAGACCGTGACGGCGATCGCCGCCCCGATACCGATCGGCGCGTACACCATCACGATGTTGACGAACTGGAACATCACGTCGGACAGGCTCTCGCACGCCGCGAGCATGAACGACTTGCTGCTCTGGTTCGGAACGCGAGACAATGCCACGGCGAAAATGATCGCGAAGAAGACGATCTGGAGCACCTGGTTCTGCGCCGCGGCCTCGAAGAAGCTTTGCGGCACCGTGTGCTCGATGACTCCCGTGAGCGTGGTGTGCGTCGCCGCGAACTCGGCGCCTTCCTTGGCCGACGCGGCGCCGAGATCCACGCCCCGCCCCGGCTTGATGACGTTCACGGCGATGAGGCCGACCGCCAACGCCATCGTCGTGATGATCTCGAAGTAGACGATCGAGCGCAGTGCCAGCCGCCCGACGCGCTTCATATCGTCGCCGTGCCCGGCGATCCCGACGACGAGCGTCGCGAACAGCAGCGGGACGATCAGCGACTTGATCATCCGCAGGAAGACGGACGACAGGACGTTCAGGTCGGACGCGGCCCACCCGTGATGAACGTCGCGGGCGGAGTCCGGAAACAACCAACCGACCAGGATCCCGACGACCATCGAGACGATGATCCACTGCGACAGCGAGATCCGTCGCAAGAACGACTTCGGCGCGCCGTTCTTGCGCGCCGACGTGGCCGATGGTGCGGTGTACTCGTGCATCATGCCCCCCTGTGCTTCGAGCTGCTACTGCTCACCAAAGTTGGTTTCTCGTATTCTGCGGGCACTACTGGTGACGACCAAAATTCAACGCAGATGCCGCAGACTGTGAAATCGATCCCGCAGACAAAAACCGTTTCCCCGAGGTTTCGATTACAAACCAACCCGCGCTCTTAGGTGTTCATTTGCGGGATTGCTTTTCAATCTGCCTCATCTGCGTTCCCATTTTTTCGCCCGACCCAGTGGCCCGCCAATCGAAAGAACCTGGGCTGCCCGACCGGCCCCGGTGGCCCGCTAACGAACGGCTACGCGCGCCTCGCCGGCACAACCGGTCCCGTCCCCCGTCGCAGCGTGGAGTGCGCGTACCCGTACGCGAAATACAACACGAGCCCGATCACGAGCCACCAGCCGAATCGCACCCACGCCAGGCCGGGCAATCCTCGCATCACGAATACGCAAAGTCCCGCGCCAACCAGGCCAACGAAGTGCACGAACGGCACGCGGAAGGGCCGGTGTCGGTCCGGATCGGTGTATCGTAGAACGATGACGCCGATGCTCACCAGCGCGAACGCGAACAACGTTCCGATGTTGGTGAGGTCGTAGGTCTCGCCGGCGTCGCCGATCAGCGACCACAGGGCGACAAAGACGCCCGTCACGATCGTCGTCATGTACGGCACGTGCGATTTGCCGCTCACGCTCGCCGCCCACTTAGGGAGCAAGCCGTCGCGTGCCATCGCGAAGAAAATGCGCGGCTGGCCGTATTGGAAGACGAGCAGCACCGCGGCCATCGAGAAGATGGCGCCGAGCGAGACGATCTTGGCGATGCTCGTCATCCCGGTCGCCTTGAGCGCGTACGCCAGCGGGTCGGCGGCGGCTCCGAGGTCCTTCGAGGGCACCATGCCGGTGAGCACGGCGCCGATGATGATGTAGATGACCGTACAGATGGCGAGACCGCCCAGGATGCCGATCGGCAGGTTCCGCTGCGGATTCTTCGTCTCCTCGGCCGCCGTGGAGATCGCGTCGAAACCGATGTACGCGAAGAACACGATCGCGGCGCCCTGATGGATCCCGCGGAATCCGTTCGGTGCGAAGGGATGGTAGTTCGCCTGGTTGATGTGGCCGAGCCCCATCACGATGAACAGCGCCAGCACGATCAGCTTCACGGCCACCATGATGTTGTTCGCGCGTGCGCTTTCACGCACGCCGAGCAAAAGGAGCCACGTGATCAACATGACGATCGCGAACGCCGGCACGTTGATGAGGACGGGAATGCTTCCGATGTGCGGTGCGGACTGCAGCAGCCCGTGCACTTTCGGATCGGAGCTCAGCAGCGCGGTGCGGTAGCCCGTCGTCAGCCAATCCGGTATGTGAATCCAGTCGCCGACGAGCGACTTGAAGTAGTCACCCCAGGAGATGGCCACCGCGACATTGCCGACCGCGTACTCCAGGATCAGATCCCACCCGATGATCCATGCCACCAGTTCGCCGAGCGTGGCGTACGAGTACGCGTACGCGCTTCCGGCCTGCGGGATCATCGCCGCCAACTCGGCGTAACAGAGCCCCGCCAGCGCGCAGCATGCGCCGAGGAGGAGGAACGACAGAACGAGGGCGGGTCCCGCGCCGACGCGGATGATTTCGCCGTTCGGCCCGATCTGGCCCGCCGCGGCGGACCCGATCGAACCAAAGATGCCGGCGCCGATGACGGCGCCGATGGCCAACATGATCAGATCGCCGGCCCCCAACGCGCGCTTGAGCGCGTTGGGGTTGTCTCCCTCGCTGATCAGCTCAGATATCGGCTTCCGCGAGAAGAGAGTCGGCATGTCGTCTCCGCTAGCGCGCGACCGGAGCGCCGCTTTCGATGCGCATCCCGTAGAACGAGCGGTACACGAACGCCGCCGAGACCACGAAGAACACCGCCGCGAGCAGGTGGCTCAGCGCCGGCCCGCGTTGCGCGGTGAGGGACACCGCCAGCTCGACGGCGAGCAGACCGAACAACGTCGTGAACTTGATGATCGGGTTGAGCGCGACCGACGACGTGTCCTTGAACGGATCGCCCACCGTGTCGCCGACGACCGTCGCGGCGTGGAGCGGCGTGCCTTTCTGCTTGAGCTCCACCTCGACGATCTTCTTCGCGTTGTCCCACGCGCCGCCGGCGTTCGCCATGAAGATCGCCTGGTACAGCCCGAACAGCGCGATCGACACGAGGTACCCGATGAAGAAGAACGGCTCGTAGAACGCGAAGGCGAGCGTCGCGAAGAACACGGTCAGGAAGATGTTGAACATGCCGGCCTGCGCGTACTTCGTGCAGATCTCGACGACCTTCTTCGAGTCTTCGACGGAGGCCGCCGCGGTGCTCTCGAGGTTCATGTTCGCCTTGATGAACTCGACCGCGCGGTACGCGCCCGTCGTCACGGCCTGGATCGACGCGCCGGTAAACCAGTAGATGATCGCGCCGCCCGTGATCAACCCGAGCAGGAACGGCGGGTGCAGCAGCGACAGCTTGTCGATGTTGGCGGTGAGCCCGTTCGTGAGCCCCACGATGATCGAGAAGATCATCGTCGTCGCGCCGACGACCGCCGTGCCGATGAGCACCGGCTTGGCCGTCGCCTTGAACGTGTTGCCGGCGCCGTCGTTCTCCTCGAGGAAGTGCTTCGCGCGCTCGAAGTTCACCGCGAACCCATAGTCCTTCTGGACCTCGGCCGCCGCGCCCGGGAGTTGCTCGATCTGCGACAGCTCGAACACCGACTGTGCGTTGTCCGTGACCGGGCCATACGAGTCGACCGCGATGGTCACCGGCCCCATGCCGAGGAAGCCGAACGCCACGAGACCGAAGGCGAACACGGCCGGGGCGACCATGAGCGGCCCGAGCGCCGCCGCGCCGATCAAGTACGCGATCGTCATCAAGATCATGATCGTCATGCCGAGCCAGTACGCGCTGAAATTGCCGGCGACGAGGCCCGACAAGATGTTGAGCGACGGGCCGCCCTCGCGCGACGACGTCACGACTTCCTTCGTATGACGGGAATCGACCGAGGTAAAGACCTTCACGAACTCGGGGATGATCGCGCCGGCGAGCGTGCCGCAGGTGATGATCGCCGACAACTTCCACCACAACGTGCCGTCGCCGAGATCCGGAATGATCAGCTTGGAGACAATGAAGGTCAGCACCACCGAGACGATCGACGTCAGCCAGACGAGGAACGTGAGGGGCGCTTCGAAGTTCATGCGGTCGGCGTTGGCGTACCGGGCCCGCGCGATCGCGGCGTTGATGAGGTACGACGCGCCGCTCGCCACGATCATCATGATGCGCATGACGAAGATCCAGACGAGCAGCTGGACCTGCACCCGCGGCTCCTTCACTGCCAGCACGATGAACGTGATCAGCGCGACGCCCGTCACGCCGTACGTCTCGAAGCCATCGGCGCTCGGGCCGACCGAGTCGCCCGCGTTGTCGCCCGTGCAGTCGGCGATCACGCCCGGGTTGCGCGCGTCGTCCTCCTTCACGTTGAACACGATCTTCATCAGGTCGGCGCCGATGTCGGCGATCTTCGTGAAGATGCCGCCGGCGATTCGAAGCGCCGCCGCGCCGAGCGATTCACCGATCGCGAAACCAATGAAGCAGGGTCCTGCGTACTCACCTGGAATAAACAGCAGGATGATGAGCATCATCACCAATTCGACGGAAATGAGCAGCATGCCGATGCTCATGCCGGCCGACAGCGGAATCGCGTAGCAGGGATACGGCTTGCCGCGCAGCGCCGCGAACGACGTGCGGGAATTCGCGAACGTGTTCACCCGGATGCCGAACCAAGCGACGCCGTAGCTCCCGGCGATGCCGATGAGGCTGAACACCAGGATGACGGCGACTTTGTCGACCGAGAAATGCTGGAGCACGCCGAAGTACAGCGCGATGACGATCCCGATGAAGAACTCGAGGATCAGGATGAACTTGCCCTGCGTGATCAGGTACGTCTTGCACGTCTCGTAGATCAACTCGGAGACGGCCCGCATCGACTTGTGCACGGCCATGTTCTTGAGCCGCGTGTAAATCGCCAGGCCGAACAACATTCCGAGCACGCAAACGACGAGGCCGCCCAGTAGCAGGGATCCTCCGCGCATGCCAAGGAACGTCACCGAGTTCAGGTCCGGAATGATGAGGTTCGCTTCGCCACCAGCGGGGGCTTGGGTGGGGGCGGGGGCGGCCTGCTGCAATAGCGCGTTGACCGTCAGGTTCATTAGTTGGGAATGTCGAGTGGGAGTCCGAAAGCCTTCACGACCGAAGACCCTCGCGGCTGCGCCGGGGGGCAGAAAAAAAGCCCATGTAACTCATCATGGGCCCTGCACTTCAGCTAGATCCGATTAATGATAGACCGGGGCGTCCAGCTTAGCTAGGACGAAGCGGGCGGTGCTTCCGGTGTTCGGTCTTTCCCGGTGTCCGGTGTTTCCCGGTGACCGGTGGCCGGTCACCGCCCTTTAGAAATCGTACACGATCTGCGCCTTCATCCGGATCGGCGTGCCGTCGGGCTTCGTGCCAGGACGGAACTTGAACGCGCGGAGCACCTCGTCGAGCCGTTTGTTGTACCCACCGTCGCGCGTCGGCGTGAACTTGAAGTCCAGCACTTTGCCGGTGGAATCGACGTCGTATTCGGCGATCAGGTGAAAGCCCCGAACTCTGTCGGGCATGGGGAGCGGCGGAATGAACAGCTCCGTCGGCGAGGGCGGATAATTCGCCTGCGTGCCACCGCCCGTGCCAGGGCCGTTGCCCGATCCTCGCCCGGTGCCGATTCCGGAACCATTGCCGCCGCCGGAACCAGGGCCGTTCCCTGCTGAGCCGTCCCTGCCCGTTCCACCGCCTGTGCCGGTTTGCGCCGCCGTCGAATCGGGTGCCTTGGGACCTTCGATCTTCAGCTCAGGCTGCGTCGGCTGTGTGATCTCCGGCACCTTCATCGCGACCTGCTGCACGACCGGTTTCGGTTCCGGCTTCGGTTGAGGCGGCGGCGGCACGACCGGCGGCTTGACTGGAGGCACGATAGCCGTCTTCACGACGGGCTGCTGCTGCGTCCCCGCGATCATGCGTATGTACGTGACTCGCGCGCGGTCGCCGGTCCCGCGATGCCCGCCACCGCCGCCACCCGCGGGGCCGGGGCCGCCTGCTCCCTGCGGCATCTCTTTCACGTCGGCGGTATGCAACGCGAAATCACCGACGAGCAAGAAGATGATGAGCCCGTGAATCGCCGCGGACAACACGCTCCATCCGCGCCGGTCATCGCGCGCGACCGGGAGCCGCGTCGCCGGTAACCGGCGGCGCTCGCGGTCGGGAGTCATCTTGGTCGCCTGAACAACAGGCTTCTTTCGAGTAGCGATCGGCACAGCTTCTCCGCCGGGGCGTGGCGTCCGTCGAACAGTTATACGACTAATGACCCTCGAAGGGTTCGTGCCACCCCTGAAAAGAGACGCGGGCGGAGCCGGATGGCCCCGCCCGCGACTTTGGTCCCTTGGGTCTGCTACTTCTTCGCCGCCGGAGCCGCCGCGCCGGGCGCGCTACCTGGCGTGTCCTTCGGCGGAATACCGATGACCTTCACACCGGCGCCGCGTGCAACGTCCATCGCGTCGATGATGTCGGCGTATTTCACGCCGGGAACACCTTTGACGAAAATGATCTTTTCCGGACGCGGATCGTAGATCCCCTTCAACTCAGCCGGAAGCTCCGCACGCGACACCTGCTTCGTGTTGATCGCGTACTTCCCACCCGGGCTCACCTCGAGCACGATCTGGTCGGACTTCTGGTTCGCCGGCTGCACCGTCGGATTCGGATCGGGCAGTTGAATGTCGATCGCCTTTCTCATGGACGGCAACACGGCCATGAAGATGATCAACAGCACGAGGAGCACGTCGATCATCGGCGTGACGTTCGGCTCGTTGGACAGGGAACCGCCGGTCGAGCCGCCGCCACCACCACCTGGAGTCATCGACATTACTTGGCTCCTCCCGGCGGAGCCGCGGCACCGGGGGCACCAGGCGCCGGCGTCGGATTCTTGGTGTCACCGGCGACCGTCGAGACCGTGCCCGGCTTCTGATCACTGATCAGACCCGTAACGGTCACGCCGTTGTGCATGGCGATGTCGAGCGCGTCGAGCACCTTGGAATAGTCCAGGTTCTTGTCCGCCTTGAGGTACATGATCTTATCGTCGCGCGGCGTATCGACGTAGATGTGCTTCAACGCCGCGGCGACGTCTTCCTTGTGGATCGGTTTCTTGTTCAGGTAGTAGTTCCCATCCTTGTCGATGCCCAGCACCTGATCGGTCTGGTCGTCTTCCGGATGATCCCTGATGTTCTGGGCCTGGGGAGGGTCGGCGTTGAAGCCCGCCAACAGTGCCGGCGTGACCACCATGAAGATGATCAGCAGCACGAGCATGACGTCCACCATCGGCGTCACGTTCGGCGTGGACTGTACGCCGGCGCCGCCCCCACCCGTTGACATTGCCATTCGAGTCGCCTCCGCGGTGGGTTGGGCTTACTGCGAGATCGGGCCGCCGCTCGACGCGGCGTTGAACTCACGCGTGAAGCGCGACCGGCCGAACTCGCCCGACACGCCCTTGATGAGGTAGTCGATCATTTCCTTCGACACGTACGTCATCTCGGCCGTGAGGTTGTCGATCTTCGTCGTGAAGTAGTTGTAGGCCCACACGGCGGGGATCGCGACCAACAGACCAAACGCTGTCGTAATAAGCGCTTCGGCGATACCACCGCCGATCGCCGCGAGACCGCCGGATCCGGAGGCGGCCATGCCCGTGAACGAGTTCACGACGCCCATGGTGGTGCCGAGCAGCCCGACGAACGGCGCCGTCGCACCGACGGTGGCGAGCACCGCGAGGCCGCGCTTCAGGTTCGTGATCTCGAGAAGCATGTTGCGCTCGACCGCGCGCTCCGCCGAGTTGATGTCGGCGACGGTGACCGACCCGTCGGCGATGAGGGGCTTCACTTCACCCAGCGCGCCGCCGAGGACGATGGCGACGTGCGACTTCTTGTAGCTCTCCGCGAGGCGGATCGCTTCGGTGAGGTTGTCTTCCTCGAGGAACTGCGAGAACTCGGGCGCGAACTTGATCGTTTCCTTCTGGGCCTTTCTGAGATTCCACCACTTCGAGACCATGACCGTCAGCGAGTAGATGGACATCACCGCCATGACGACCACGATGCCCTTGGCGAAGTTGCCCATCTGGTGCCATAGGCCGAGCAATGAGAAATCCATAATCTTCGAGTCTCCGACTCAGTGAAGTGGTGAGGATCTACTTGGTCAAGTTGAACTGGAACGGCATCTGCACGAGCTGCCGGACCTTCTTTCCGCCGACTTCCGCGGGGTAGAACTTCATGTTCGGGAGGGCGGTCTTCACCGCCTGCGTGAACATGTCGTGCGTCGACTTGAGGATGTGGAACTGGCTCATGTCGGCCCGGCCGGTCGTGTCGACCACGAACTGCGCCAGCACTTCGCCCTCGACGTTCGCCGAGCGAAGCATGTCGGGATAGCGCGGCGCCTGGTTGTTCGGATACGGCGTGACCTGCTTCTCGACCTGGAACTCGAAGTACGTCTGGTTGTCGTTCACCGGGGTCGGTGTTCCCCCGACGACGCCCTTGGCGAAGCCACCGGCGACGCCCTTGCCCGAAAAGTCCGACTCGTCGGTCACTGCCTTTTTCATGTCGATCTGCGGCAGGACGTCGGGGATCTTGATCGGGGCCGTCAGCACCTGGAAGCCCTTCGGCGGAGGCGCCTTCATGATGACCTCCGGCGGCGGCTTCACTTCTTCCTTGGGCGGCGGCGGCTCGTCCTTTTTCACAGTGACGAACTCGACCTTCTCCGCCTTCGGCTTTTCGAGAGCGTTGCCCACGCTGTACGTCGCGTAGACGGCGGCCGAAATGAGAACCGAGTGGATGACGAAGCTCCACAGGAACCCGCCGGCGCGCTTTTGCTTCGCTGCCTGCGACTCGATGAGATTATCGAACATGTCTCGTTGGCCTGATTGGGTACGAGGTAACCCGCGGGACGTTCGGTGGCTTAACCTACGCCCCCTCCGTTACGGGGGAATGCTGCCAACATTAAAAGTTGGTGAAGGCATGTAGCAAATTTCGTGTCGGTCTCGGCGTGAACCACCGATTCATCCCTCGGCAGGTTCCACCGCCGGCTCGGGCTCTCTCGCCGCAGCCTCGGGGGCGTTGGCGGGCGGCTGCGCGACGATCGGCAAAACGATCGTGAAAATCGAGCCGCGCCCGAGGCGCGACTGCACCGTGATCGTCCCCTCGTGCGCCTGCACGATCCACTGCGCGATCGCGAGCCCCAGACCGAATCCGCCGCGCTCCGAGTGACGCGACCGTGCGCGGTCGGCGCGCCAGAAGCGGTCGAAAACGTGCGGCAACTCGTTCGCCGCGATGCCGATTCCGGTGTCGCGAACCGCAATGGCGATCTCATCTTCGCCGCGGCGCGTCGCCGAGAGCTCCACGTGCCCGCCGCGCGGCGTGTACTTGATCGCGTTCGTGACGACGTTGAGCAGCAATTGGCGCAGGCGCGTTCGGTCGCCCATCACCACGCCGTTCTCGAGCGCCGTGAGCTTCAGCGAAAGCCCCGCGTCCTCGCCGAGGATGACCGCCGTCTCGTAGATCTCTTTGAGCAGCGGCTCCATCTCGATCGGCGTGCGATGGATGTCGAATCGTCCCTCGTCGGCGCGCGCCAGCGTGAGGAGGCTGTTCACCAAGTCCGACATCCGCGCCGTTTCCTGAAGCGCCTCCTCGAGCGCGACCATCCGGTCGCCGCGGCTGGTCGCCGGGTGCATCGCACGCTCGACGTCCGCGCGAAGAACGGTGAGCGGCGTCTTCAGCTCGTGGCTCGCGTCGGCCGTGAACCGGCGCAGCGCGCCGAACGACGTCTCGAGGCGCGACAACATGGCGTTCACCGTGAGACTCAGGCGCGCCAGCTCGTCGTTGCTCGTGTCCGCGGGAAGCCGGCGGTGAAGACTGCGTCCGTCGGTGATGGCCTCGACCTCGTTGATCAGGTCGTCCACCGGCCTGAACGATCTACCGACGACGAGGTACGCGACCCCCATCGACACGAGGAAGATGATCGGCGCGAGCATGAGCATCGTGCCGACGAGCAGCTGTGTGGGAACGTCGTTGCCAGTGAGCGGCATCGCCGCGATGACGCGCGAGAAGTTGGGCCCCGCCGCGGTCGCGCCTCTCTCCACCGCCAACAGGCGAAGCGAGTCGCCGCGCACGCTCACCAGCAGATACGTGCTCTCGTCCGTCAGCCGCAGTGCGGCCCTGAGGAACTGGGTCTGGTCGTCGCTCGACAAGAGCCGCATGAGCGTCGACGTGTACAGCTGCTTGCCGGCGGGGTCGAGCACCATGAAGTAGCCCGGCAGCGGGTCGAGCAGATCGCCGAGCTCCTTGGTGCCCTTCGTCTGCGGCGAATTCTTGTCCGCGCTGTCGATGTACGTGAGCTTCGGATGCAGCCGTTGGCCGGTCTGGAGCGTCAGCACGACGCTGTCCGCGACGTGAAACGCGTTCGTCGCGACGGTGGCCTGCGTGGCGCTCTTCGATTGGCCGACGAACAGCGCGACGACGAAGGTGATCATCGTCGCCAGCAGCAGCATGGCGTACGAAACGGTGAGCCTTGCCCGTGTCGACATCATGGCTCAGCGCTCCTTCGGATCCCCCACTGGCCCGCGACCGGCGGCGGGTGTGCGGGTGTGCGACCCTCGGCCGGTCGCCTCGCGCCGCTCCTCTCGCTTCTCTTCACGACGCCCGTCCGATTTCTCGTCTTTGATCATATAGCCGACGCCGCGCACGGTGGTGATCAGGCGATTGCCGTGCTTGGCATCGACCTTCTTTCGAAGGTGGTTGATGACCACGTCGACGATGTTCGTGCCCGGATCAAAATGGTATCCCCAGGCGTACTCAGTGATCAGCGTTCGGCTCATGACGCGACCGGAGTGTCGCATCAGGTATTCGAGAACCGTGAACTCCTTGGGCGTCAGCTCGATCAGCTCGCCGGCGCGGCGCACCTCGCGCGTCGCCTGGTCGAGCACGAGATCGGCGACGACGAGCGTCGGTGACGCGAGCGCGCGCGGCCGGCGCGCCAGGGCTTCGACGCGCGCCAGCAGCTCCTCGAACGCGAACGGCTTGGTGACGTAGTCGTCGGCGCCCGCTCTCAGCGCGGTGACCTTGGCGTCCACCGCGTCCTGCGCGGTGAGCACGAGCACCGGACGCTCGAACCCTCGCGCGCGGAGCGTGTGCAGCAGATCGAGGCCGGATTTTCCCGGCAGGCGCATGTCGAGGACGACGAGGTCGTAGGCTTCCGAGCCGGCGCGCCGCTCCCCTTCCTCGCCGTCAGTGACGAGATCGACGGACCAGCGCTGCTCCTCGAGCCCCCGCTTCACGTACTGCCCGACGGTCGGATCGTCCTCGATGACGAGGATTCGCATCGGGAAAAACTACAGCAGGGACCGGCTCGAAGGCGAACTGCACCTCACTTAAAGGCGATCTCTGAGGACTCGAACTCTCTAGTCGTCAGCGACAGCGTCAGCGTCAGGTAACTGCGCTTTGGGACTGTCGCTGGCGCTAACGCCTGTCGCCTACAGTCTCCGTCCCGCGCGGTTCACGCGTTTAGTGCGCGCCGCGCCTTTAGCCTTTCTTGGGACGAGCCAGGCCGTACTCGCGGATCTTCCTGTACAGCGTCTTGGACGAGATGCCGAGCGTCTTCGCCGCCCGGCCCTGGTGCCAGTTCGACTGCGACAGGACCGCCTCGATGTGATGTCGCTCGAGCTCGGCCAGGGTCACCTGAGAGCCGACCGAGGCGCGAGGCGCGGAATTGGGGGACGAGAGCGGAAGGTCCTGCGCGCGAATCTCGGTGTGATCGTCGCTCGAGAGCAGAGCGACCCGTTCCATCGCGTTGCGCAGCTCCCGCACGTTCCCGGGCCACGGGTACGCCTGCATCAGCGCGATCGCGTCGGGCGTCAACGTCGGCGCGGACGATCCGGCGAGCTGCGTGAGGAAGTGCTGCGCGAGTAGCGGGATGTCCACCGTTCGCTCGCGCAGCGGCGGGAGCGCGACAGTGACCGCGTTGACGCGGCACAGGAGATCGTCGCGGAACCGGCCGTCTTCGACCGCTTGCGCGAGGTCGTGGTTGCTCGACGTCACCAGCCGCGCGCTCACTTCGACCTTCTGCGTGCCGCCCACACGGAAGAAGCTCCCGTGCTCCAACGTGCGCGCGAGCTTCGACTGGAGCTTGGTGCTGAGCATTCCGATGTCGCCGATGAACAGCGTGCCGCCGGCCGCGAGCTCGATGAGCCCCGCCTTCCTCGTCACCGCGCCGCTGAACGCGCCGCGCTCGTGGCCGAACAACTCGATGTCGAGCACGCCCTCGGCGAGGAGCGAGCTGTCCGCTTCGACGATCGGTCCGGTGCGTCCCGACAAACGGTGGATCGCGCGCGCGAGAAGACGTTTGCCCGTCCCCGACTCGCCGGTGATGAGCACCGGTGAGTCCGTGGTCGCGATCCGCTCGAGCAGCGCCAGCACGGCGTGCATCGGCGCGTACTGCGTCACGACTTCGGGCGTCGAGTCCACGCGCGACAGGCGAGCCTGGAGATAGCGGTTTTCACGCGCGAGCTGGTGCTTCTCCCACGCGCGGCGCACGAGCACGTCGATCTCCGCCATGCGATACGGCTTCGCGAGATAGTCGTACGCGCCGAGTTTCATCGCGGTGATCGCCGTCTCGACGGTGCCATTCCCGGTGATCACGATGACCTCGGGCGGCTCCGGCTCGGAACGCAGTTGGCGCAGCACTTCGAGTCCGTCCACTTCGGGCATCACGATGTCGACGATCGCGACGTCGTACGCCTCGTCGCGGAGCGCCTGGAGCGCCGCCTTGCCGTCGCCGACGCACACGACTTGATGCCCGCGGCTGCGCAGAAAGGTGCACAGAATCTGCGCGAGATTCTCCTCGTCCTCGGCGACGAGTACGCGAATGCCGCGGCTCGGCTGCGCTTCGGCCGACGCGCCCCCCCGTTCGAGACTCGGGCGCTCGGGAGTCGTGCTGCTCGTCATTTGTCGCTCGCCGGCAAGAGAATACGGAACACGCTGCCTTCACCCACCGTGCTGTCGACCTCGATGCGGCCGCCGTGCTCCGTGACGATCGCGTAGCAGATCGAAAGACCGAGTCCCATTCCGCGGCTCGGGCCCTTCGTCGTAAAAAACGGCTCGAAGATCTTGGACCGATCCGCGCTGCGGATGCCCTCGCCGCGGTCGATCACCTCGGCGACCGTCGTCGCGCCTCCGGCGTCGGACCGCGTGCGCAGCGAGATCACGCCCTTGTCTTCCATGGCGTCGAGCGCGTTGAGCAGCAGCGCCAGGAACACCTGGACGAGCTGCTCCTCGTTGGCGTGCACGGGGCGAATCGTCGAGTCGGCCTCGACGCCCAGCGCCACTCGGCGGAAGCGCGGGTGGTGCTTCACGAGACGCAGCGTCTTCTCGATCACCGCGTTCACGTCGACGATCGCCTTGGTCGTCGGCTTGGGCCGGCTGAAGTCGAGCAGCCCGTCGATGATGCCTTTGCAGCGACGGACTTCTTGTTGGATCAGCGACAGCGACTCCTTGGTCTCCGCTCCCCCCCGCTGCACGACCACCGTTCCTTCATCCATCGCCAGCGAGAGCGTTTCGGCGCATGCGCCGATCGTCGCCAACGGATTGTTGATCTCGTGCATGACGCCCGCGGCGAGCGTTCCGATCGCGGCGAGCTTTTCCGCCTGCGCGAAACGCTGCTCCGCGCGGCGCCAGTCGGTGATGTCTTCGCCGATCGTGATGACGTGCGAGACGTCCCTGTTGTCGAGGTGCATCGGGATCTTGGTGATCCGGTACGCGCGCGGCTCGCCGAACGCGCTCGACTCGATCGGAAACTGCTGCATCTCCCCCGACTCGAACACACGCTCGAATTCGCCCCGCAGCACCTCGGCCGGCTGGCGGTGCAGGATCTCGAAGATCGTGCGGCCGATCGCCTCTTCGCGCGACACGCCCTGCAGCCCGATCTCGCGCTTCCGGTTCCACGCCTGGATGCGGTACGAGCGGTCGATCACGTAGATGCCGACCGGCAGCGAATCGATGATCTTCTCGGTGAACCGGCGTTGGTCCTCGATCTCGCGCGTGCGGGCCGCGACCTCCGACTCCAGTCGGTGCGCGTACTCCGCGTCGCGAAGGGCCGGTGCGAGAAGGTCCGCTATCGCCGAAACGAAGATCGCGTCTTCGCCCGAGAGCTCGCGCCCGGGCCGCACCGTGAGCGCTCCGAGCTCCTGCCGTCCGGCGATGAGGCGCGCTGAGACGAAGCCGTCGTCGGCGTGCTCGCCCCCGCGCTCGAGCTGTTCCGCGACGGCCTCGGCGGTCGTCGGATCCTGCGCGACCGACCACGCGCGGCGAAGCCCATCGAGTCCTCGCAGCCAAAGCGTCGCGTGGGTGCCGTCGAGTTGCGTCGCGACGGACGACAAGACCCCCGGGACTACCGCGCCGACGCTATCGCCGGTCGCGATGGCGGTCGCGATTTCGGCGAGGGCGGTAAGTGTGCGGGGAACAGGAACTGAGAGTCGGCGCTTGGCGCGCGAACGCGCACTGGGAGCCGACGAACTCGGAGTCGGAGAGGATGACGATGGGGACACAGCGTCGCAGCGGTCTCGGGATGCAGGGACAAGATGACCGATCGCACTGGTTAGACGCGCACCCATCCGACGCGCAACGCACGTCGAAAACTTGATTCACTACCCCGCGGCGACCCTCGAAAAAGAGGCTCGACCGCGTCTCAAACGATCGAGCCTAACACACTATTTGACAGCAGTTAGCTTGTCGATGTGCTCCAGTAGCTCCGCGTCCATCCGGCGGTCGCTCGGGTTGTGCTCGACGTGCTCCCAGCGAATGGTCCCGCTCGCGTCGAGCAGAAAGTAGGCGCGGTTCGAGAAGTACTTCTCCTCGAGCAGCACTCCATAGAGACGCGACACGTCGCGGCGGAAGTCGCTCAACATGTGGACCTGAAAGCCGTGCTTGTGGCGGTATTCCTTGAGCGTCGGCGTCGAGTCGACGCTGATCGGAAGAACGGTCACGCCGCGGAGCGCGAACTGGTCGTGATCGTCGCGCATTTCACAGAACTCGGCCGTGCACGTGCTGGTGAACGCGAGGGGGAAGAACGCGATGAGAACTGGCGTGCCGCGAAGCGCCGAGAGTGTGACCTTGTCCCCGGTCGTGGAGGTCAGCGTGAAGTCGGGCGCTTCTTGGCCGACGGCGGGAACGGCGCGAGATTCGACAGCAGTCATGGATCGAAGAATGTGGGAGCGTTGATGTGACGCCTTTGGATCGAGCGAAATCTATGAGCCCCGGGTCGAACCCCATGCGTCGTGCGCCGACGCTTTGTTCGCTGTTGCTCGCCGGAACCCTCGCGGCGTGCGGCGGCGGATCGAGTCCCGCGGCCTCTGCGACGACGGTGCCCCAGCCGATCGCGGGCGATGTGGAGCGCACGACGTTCGCGCCCGCGCTCAACGTGCACCTCGACCAGATGGTCAAGCGCGCGTCCGGGCTCTACGTACAGGATCTCACGATGGGCACCGGCACGTTCGCCTCGCGCGGACGGACGGCGGTTTTGCGCTACACCGGATGGCGCGCCGACGGCAAGCAGTTCGACGACGGCGAGATCACGATGACGCTCGGTAAGGCGCAGACGATCGCCGCGTGGGAAGAAGGAGTGCTCGGGATGCGCGTCGGGGGAAAACGGCGACTCGTCGTACCGCCGAACCTCGGCTACGGCGCGCGCGGTGCTGGCAACGATATTCCCCCGAACACGGTGCTCGTGTTCGACATGACGCTGACGTCGATTTATTGAACGAGCCTTCGCGTCAAGTCGCGCGAAGCCGAGCCAGGTGCTTCTTGAGCGCGGCTACGGTGGCGGCGATCGCGACGACCCAGATCATGAACGCCGCGATTCCGAAGGCGATTCGGCCGGGCAGCTCAGTATTCGCCGAACGATAGGCGGTGAACGGCAGCGCAATCGTCGTGGTGAAGTGCCGCTCTCCCCTGCCGAACGCAATCCACGTCGCCATCGCGGCCATCGTGACGACGATGCCCAGCCCGGCCGCGGATTGAATGAATCGAGCGATCGGCGACGCGCTCGCCGGCAGCGAGCCGTCGGGGTTCGTACCGCCGGCGGCGGCGTCGGCGAACAGCAGCACGGCGGCAAGCAGGAAGGTCGAACCCGCGGCGACTCCCATCCAAACGGGAACACCGTCGGAGCGGTGAAAGGGGCCGACGCCCACCGAGCCGAGGACGGGGCCGATCCCGCACGCCAGGCACACGACGCCGATCGTGAGGGCGCTTCGTCGAGTGAGTTGAGTCTGAGCGGGCATTGCCGGTTTCCCGAAGTTGGTCATCACGAATGACGAGCGGTCGAGCCCGCGCGAAATAGACTCGCGCCGAATCAGATGGCACACTGGCTGCCCGCGTGAGACTCCGTGCGCGCGCAGCCCGCGATGGAATCGCGACGAGCATGCTCATGAAGAAGATGAAAATGGCGAACGCGGCCGCCGCGTTCTCGGTGTTGATGGTTTTCTTGTCGGCTACTGCTCGGGCGCAGCGCGGCTCGTCGGGTCAGCCCGGAGGCCCCGGCGCGCCGCCGCTCCCCGGCGCGACCATCGGGCCAATGGGTCCGCGACCGCCTGGGGCGCAACCGACGACGTTCAGCGCACCGGCAACGTCGCCACAGCCTCAGCCCCGCAACTCTTCGCCAAGTATCCCGACGCCGCTCAATCCGACGCCGAGAACGATGCCGTCACCAGGGCCGACCGTTTCGCCGCCGCCGCAAATTCCTGCGCCGAGCAATCCCGTGCCGATGAACTCACCCCAATCGGTGTCGCCTAACGCTGGCGTTGCTCCGATCACTGCCTCGGACACGCCCGGAGAATCGGTGTCGGCGGCTCAGCGGACGCCTCCGATTCGGTTCATACCGGACACTGGCCGCGGTTTCACTGACGTCGGTGACAGCGCTCGTCGCACGAGCGACAGCAGCCGCGTGGGAACGGCGGGCGGCACATACGCGCAAAGCGAATACTCGGGCGCGTACAGCTACAACTGGAACTGGGTGGGGCTGGTCGGCTTGCTCGGCCTGTTCGGCTTGCGCGGAATGCGAACGCGGCAGGCCGGTCGCATCGAGGAGGACGACGATGCCGAGGCGGATGCGACGACGCGAGCCCGTCATGAGTGAGCCAACCAACTGCGCGACATGAAGGCGGTGAACGTCTAGGGAGCTTGACGTCCACGACGTGAAGCTGGCAGGCGGAAATTCGGCTTCAATCCGTCTCAGCCAGAACATCGGCCCCGGAACCGGTCGCTGGCTGGCCGCACTTGTAGCAGTCCAGCCGCTTGATGGTCGCGACGCCGCGCGCGTTGCTCTGTTCGACGAGCACCACTTTGCACGACGGGCAGAGGTAGTCCGTCGTCCCAACAAACGCCTCGTGCGTGACCCTAAGCGGCCCGCCGAGTGCCCGCGGCGCGGTCGGTGTGTGCGAAGCCTGGCTCCACGAGAGGGGGCGGAGTTCGCGCGTGTCGCTCATGGCTCCGGCACTTTTTTAGAGGAGTTTCGGCCATTCCACGTCGCATTGACGTTACAGCCGATCTCGTAACTACATGGAGCGTACCGGGATCGAACCGGTGACCTCCTGGTTGCAAACCAGGCGCTCTCCCAGCTGAGCTAACGCCCCTCGGCCTTGCATATGATTCGTAGATTTGAATCTAGCAGCAAATCTAGACGACCGAGGAAACGCTCCAGTGACTGATACCGCTCATAACGCGCAGACCGAGACGGCGCGGCACATGACCGTCCGTTGCCAGTTCTGCGAGACGTGGAACCGCGTCGACGCGGCGCGCGCGCCGGACCGACCGAAGTGTGGCAAGTGCGGCAAGCCGATTCTCCTCGACCGGCCGATCGCGCTCAACGACGACACGTTCGCGCGCACGATCGCCGAGAGCGAGGTGCCGGTGCTGGTCGACTTCTACGCCGACTGGTGCGGCCCGTGCAAAATGATGGCGCCCTTCATCGACGAGATCGCGCGCGAGCGACAAGGGTCGGTACTCGTCGCGAAGCTCGACACCGATCGCGCGCAGCAGACGTCGATGGCGTTCAACATCCGCGGCATCCCGACGTCGATCGTCTTTCGCGGCGGCAAAGAAGCGGCGCGGCACACCGGCGCGATGCAAAAGCGCGGATTGGAAGAACTCGTCGATCGGGCGTGACTAACCCGAGCCTCGAGGACGAGCCCCGAACGAGAGCCTCGAGCTAAAGCAAAACGGCGCGAGGCGAATCGCGCCGTTGTTGCTCATTGCTGACGCTCCAAGCTGCCGCTCGAGGCTGCCGTTCCTATCGAGGACTCAAACCCGCTCTGTCACTCGTGCGCCGGCAGCGGCTCCATCGTTTCGGGGTCGACCGGGACCTGGACTTCGTCGCGATACGGCGACGTCGAGAGCGTGACGCGAATGCGCGGGAAGCCGCTCACGAACGTCGTGTAGCACCAGCCCCACGCGCCGAGGTAGAGCGCCAGCACGCCGATCTCCCAGATGCTGAACGGAACCGTGGGGACGACGCCGTAGCCCGATGGGTACACCTCGATGTATCGCATCAGCCACATGCCGACGAGACTGCACACCGCGAACAGCGCGAGCGTGGGCTTGTAGACCTTCGCCGCGCGCGAGAGCAACCCGAAGAACGGCGCGAAAAAGACGAGCAGCACCGACGACACCGTCACCCACTTCCACGGCTGAATGAGCCGCAAGTGTGGGAAGAAAGTCTCCTCTCCCATGTTGCCGTACCAAATCACCAGGTACTGGCCGAACGTCAGGTAGCCCCAGAACGCGGTGAACGCGAAACAGAGCTTACCGATGTCGTGGTAGTGGACCTCCTGGATGAGTCCATCGGCGGTGCCCAGGCGCTTGTCCCACGCCATCACGAGCAGCGCGAACATCGTGAGCGCGCACAGCCACGCGCCCATGAAGAACCACCAGCTGTAGAGGGTGCTCTGGAAGTGGAGCGAGAGACCCATCGACAGATCCCACGACAGCACGGACCAGCCGAGCGCGAACGCGAGCACCGAGAAGACGGCGAGCTTGCCCTGCAGCGAGTGGGTCGAGTGGATCTCGCGCCGCTCGTTGCCGAACCCGTTGCGCATGCGCGCGCGCAGGTTGGCCGCCCACTTCGCGCCCCACTCCGGCACGCGCCCCACGTCGAGGCGCACCGACGTGTAGACGTACCAAAGGCCGAGCAGCGTCATGATCGCGAAGATCACGAGGTCGCGCGAAATGAGGAAACCCGGATTGAAGTAGAGCGCCTTTTCCGGTCCCGGATACGCCTCGTGCGTCCAGGGGAAGACGTAGTTCTTCCCGCCGATGAACGTGATCAGCAGAAAGAGGAACGCGACGGGCATGAAGGCCACGTACGCCTCCATGAATCGAATCACGTGGCGCGACCAGCGAGCCGTCGTGATCCGCTGGACGGCGACGATCGTCATCCCACCGCTCGTCAAACCGGCGAAGAACAGCCAGTTCGTGTGCCAGGCGCGCCACACGCGATCGGGCGCCATGAACAGGCCCACGATGAACACGATGAGCCCGACGCCGAAGAGCACTTTGACCGCCGTATTGATCCACGACGGCAGCTCGCGATTCGTCGCCGCGAGGACCTCGGAGCCGGACCACTCGCGCGGCGGATGAATGGCGCTCATCGCGAACCCTCCGGCTTCTTCGTCGAATCCGCCGGCGCCGCGGCGCGCGCGGTGTCGGTCACGGGCCTCGCCGCGTTCGTCGCCTTCCAGAACGGAACGGGACGCGTCGGTCCCATCCGCGAAGCGCCGGGCACGAGAGGTCCGGTCTCGCCGGGGCGTCCGTGCATCGTGTCCGGGGCGAACCCTGGCAACTTGTTCTGAATCGAGCGCAGATAGTTGACGATGTCCCAGCGGTCCATCTCTTCGATGCGGTTGTACGTCGGCATCATACCGCGACCGTTGCGGATCATGCCGAAGATGTAGCCGTCGGTGTACTTGTCGGCCGCGGCGGTTCCCGCGCCGATTGGAATCGGCGGCATGCCGTACTTCGTCGCCGGTCCGTTGCCCATGCCGAGCGGACCGTGGCACGGCGCGCAGTTGATCTGGAACTGGATGCGTCCGCGATTCACCGACGCCGAGTCGGGCCGCGTCGGATTTGGAATCCCCGCCATCGCCGTGATGTCCGCCGGCAGATTCTCGCGGGCGTACTGGAAGCCCGGCGCCGAGCTTCCATAGATGGACACCGAGTACTGCGGATTGCCGCGCGGAGGGATCGAGTCGTTCGACGACTCCCACGGGTCGATCTTGGGCTGCTGTCGGAAATCGGTGAACCACGAGCAACCCGTGAGGGCGACCGCGAGAACCACCGTGCCGGCGCGCCGAGCGAAACCGACATTATCGCTCACGACGCACCTCCTCGGCCCCGTGCTTTTTGAGAATTCCCATGACGGCGTCGGCGCGATCCGGGTCGGTCACGACCCAAACGCCGAAGTGTCCGCCGCTGAAGCGCGCGTCGTAGCCGACCGTCGTCGTCAGCCTGGGCACGTGCGCGAAGGCGAACATCGCGAAGGCCGTCGCCAGTCCGCCGATCAGCACCATGACCTCGAACCCGAGAATGGTGAACGGCACCCACGTCGCGATGGCTTTGCCGCCGACGACGATCGGCCAGTAGTCCGAGATCCACACCGCGATCCAGTAGCCGAACGTCACGCCGGCCAAGCCGAACAACAACGTCACGAGCCGCACCTTGCTGGGCGGATGCTTCATGACGTGGTCGAACTCGTGGCGCGGCGTCGGGGTGAAAACCGTGATATCGCCGAACCGCTGATCCTTCAGATCTTCAATGGCGTGAAGCGCCGAGTCGATCTCGTGGAATGCTCCGAGGACGCCTTGCATCAGTGCTCCGCTCCCATCTCGTCGGGGTGCACGAACGGCATCGCCAGATCGCGGTCGGGATCGCCGTGCGGGAAAGCCTTTCTGATGCGCGGTGGAATCACTTCCTTGATCTCCGACATCGCCATCACGGGGAGCTGCTTGACGAACAGCAGGAACCACATGAAGAACCAACCGAAGCTGCCCAGCAGGATGCTGTAATCGACGAACGTCGGATGGTAGGTGCCCCACTGCCACGGCTCGAACTCATGCGAGAGCGACGGCACGACGATCACGAACCGTTCGAACCACATGCCGAGGTTGATGGTGAGCGAGAGCATGAAGAGCCAGCTCGGATTGCGCCGCAGCTTCTGCGAGAAGAGCGAGAGCGGCAGCACCATGTTGCAGATGAGCATGATCCAGGCGGCCCACGCCCACTGGCCGAACACCCGGTTCCAGAAGTAGTCCTGCTCGAACCGGTTGCCGCTCATCCACGCGACCTGGAACTCGGTGAGGTACGCGAGTCCCACGACCATCGACGTGAAGAGACAGAGCTTCGCGGCGGCGTCGAGGTCGTTCAGCGTGATGTAGTGCTCGAGCTTGAACGCCTTGCGCAGGGGAATGGCGATGGTGAACACCATGCCGATGCCTGAGAAAATGGCGCCGGCGACGAAGTACGGCGGGAAGATCGTCGCGTGCCAACCGGGCGAGAGCGCCATGGCGAAATCGAACGACACGACCGAGTGCACCGAGAGCACGAGCGGCGTGGCGAACGCGGCGAGGAAGAGGTACGCGCGCGTGAAGTGACGCCACTCGCGATCCGAGTTCCGCCATCCCAGCGAAAGCATCGCGAGAATCGACTTCCGCAACGGATTCTTTTCCCGGTCGCGCAGAATCGCGATGTCGGGGATCAGCCCGATGTAGAGGAAGGTGCTCGAGATCGTGAGGTATGTGAGGATCGCGAAGACGTCCCACACCAGCGGGCTCTTTGGATTCGGCCAGATGAGCCGCCAGTTCGGGTACGCGATCAGCCAGAAGAATTTCCACGGGCGCCCGAGGTGCAGAATCGGGAAGAGTCCGGCGGTCATGACCGCGAACACCGTCATCGCTTCGGACACCCGGTAGATGCTGGTGCGGAAGCCGGCGCGGAACAGATACAAGATCGCCGAGATCAGCGTGCCCGCGTGGCCGATACCGACCCAGAACACGAAGGTGATGATGTACACGCCCCACATCACCGGCGGCTGATAGCCCGCGGCGCCCAGGCCTTCGTGGATCTGATACGTCCACGTCAGCGCGCCGATCAGCATGCAGAGGATCGCGACGCCGAGGAGCGCGAACCAGCCGAGTGTCGGCCGGAGCGTTCCCGAAATCTCGCGATCGACCTGCTCGTAATCCCGCACGGCCGGGAATCGGACGCCCGCCGACGGAATGTTCGGCCTCGGTCCGCCCGGGCGGGCGGGATCCTGATAACCCTGAACGGTCGTAGCCATGCCGCGCGCTCCCTATGCTCGCGGCGCGGCGGCGCCGGCCGGATGGTTGACCTTCTTCAGATAGACCACCGCGGTGAAGGTGTTGAGCTCCTCGAACACGTGATACGCGCGCGCGTCTTCGACGCGATGCGCCACCGTCCAATTCGTGTCGGCCACGTCACCGAACGTGATGGCGCGCGACGGACACGCCTGGGCGCACGCCGTCGTGAACTCGTCGGGCTGCACCGAGCGATGCTCGAGCGCGGCGCGGTTCTCGACTTCGCGGATGCGTTGGACGCAGAACGAGCACTTCTCCATGACGCCCTTGCCGCGCACCGTCACGTCCGGGTTGAGCTGCCAGTTGAGCGGCTCGGGGAACGCGTACTGCTTGCGGTCCGCTTCGCCGTAGCCGAACCAGTTGAAGTAGCGAACCTTGTATGGGCAGTTGTTCGAGCAGTAGCGCGTGCCGACGCAGCGGTTGTAGACCTGCACGTTGAGCCCGTCCGGCGAGTGGTACGTCGCGTACACGGGGCACACCGGCTCGCACGGCGCGTTGCCGCAGTGCTGGCACATCATCGGGATGAACCGGGTCTCGAACGGCTCGCCGAACTTGCCGTCCACATTCCCCTCGAAGTAGCGCTCGAGACGAATCCAGTTCATCTCGCGGCCGCGCTCGATGTTGAAGCCCGGCCTCTCGTCCGCCCAGATCGTCGCGTTCTGCCAATAGGCGCCGACGGTCGGGATGTTGTTCTCGGCGTAGCATGCGGTCACGCACGCCGAACAGCCTGTGCAGCGCGCGAGATCGACGGTCATCGCCCAACGCCGCTTGGTCATGCCGAGCGGATTGTCGGGATTGTAGAGGCCTTTGTCCTTCCCGCGATCCGCCGCGGTCGGCGCGCCGAGATCGCCCTGCGCGTCCGCCGCGACGGGCGACCGAAGGCCGGGCAAGAATTCGTGGCTCGCCTGGCCGGGGATCTCGCTTTCGGCCGTCGGCGGTTTGTTGATGTCGGCCGCGTTGACCGCGCGCGCGATGCCGCGGCCGTGCTGCCGCGCCGAGCCTTCCGTACTCGGCAAGATTCGGCTTTCGCCGGTCTTCGACACCGACGCCTTCGTCGCCGTGAGCACGAGCGCGCCCGCCGCGTCGGTGCTCACGGGGAGCAGATCGCCGACGTTCGCGCCCAGGTCCCGCGCGTACCGCCCGTAACCCCATTGGATTTGCGACGGGTCGTGGCTCTTCGGTTCGAACCGTGCGATCGAAGCCGTCGCGTGGTGCCCCTGTCCCGTCGGAATCGCGATCGCGTCCTTGTGAATTCCCATATAGGGGAACGCGTAACCACGAATCGTCCCGCTCGCCGTCTTGACCTCGAGGATGTCGCCGCGGTCGATGCCGAGTCGCTGCGCGGTCTCGGTGTGCAGCTCGACCCACGTGCTCCACGTGATCTTGGTGACGGGATCAGGCAGCTCCTGCAGCCAAGGCTTGTTCGCGCCGCGACCGTCACCGAGCGTCGGCGACTGGTACGCGACGAGGAAGAGATCGCCCTGTGTGCTCGCGATGGCCGCTGGCTTCGGCCCCGCGGCGACCGCTGCAGCGGCCGCCACCGGTGGGCGCGTCGCCGCGACGAGCCCCTTCGGAAGCGCCGCCGCCAGGCCGGGCGCGCCGCCGGGGAAGTTCGCGATGTAGTAGGTGCGGAAATCGGCCGCGGGGAATCTGCCGCCGAGCGTCGAGTCTTTCTTCGCGACGGCGATGAGCGCGTCGGCCGTGGACCCCTTGATCGCCGAGAAGACCGGATCCATCGCCGGTTGCTGGAGCGACAGCGTGCCGCGCACCGGCTCGGCGTCGCCCCACGACTCGAGCGCGTGCAGATCCGGGATGACGAGGTCGCAGAGCTCCGTCGTTTCGTCGGGCTGACTCGAGAAGCTCACGCGATACGAGGCTTTCGCGAACGCCTCGGCGAATTTCGCGGCCTTTGGAAGAGCGTAGGCCGGATTGCATCCGCGCACGAAGACGACGCCCGCCTGCCCCGCTCGCATCTTTTCCACCGCGGCGAGCACGTGGTCGTCGGACGCGATGCCATCGAACGACGTGATCGGCTCGGTGGGCTTGATCGTCGTGCCGACCGCACCGTTCGCGCCGTTGATCGCCGCGACGGCGAGGGAGACGTCGAGCGCGTCGGCGCCGCTCGTTCCCGCGAGCGCCAGCACATGCTGCGACGCCGCGAGCTCGTCGGCGAGGCGCTGCAGCGTCGCGGCATCGACTCCACTGTCCGTCGCCGCCTGCTGAATGCTGATCTTCTTGGCGAGCGCGTTGGCGATCGCCAACTCCCCGCCCGGCTTGCAGGCAAGCCATTCATCGGCGTTCAAGCCAGTGAGAGACCGGCGCGGACCGACGTACCAGAACCGGGGTGCGCCGGCGAGCTTCGCGCGTGCTTCGGCGAAGTCGAGCTGCTGCGGGACGTTCGCGCCCCACGACTCGAGGAAGTCGGCGCCGAACGAGATGATGAGACGCGCGTCCTGGAAGCTGAGCGAAGGCCACGCGACGCCGTACGTGCGACGGTTGGCTTCGATCGCCGCGCTGTCGGACTCGAAGTCGACGCTCACGTGCGCCGGCATGCCGTACGCCGCCAGCCAAGTGTCGAGAAAGCGCGCGAACGCGCCGCTCTCGTGCTGGTTGAGGAAGATCGAATTCGCGGCCGTCGCTCTGGACTGCGTGAGCGTCTGGCTCAAACGCGTGATCGCGTCGTCCCAAGTGATCGGCTTCCACGCGCCGTTCTCCTTGACCATCGGCGAGCGGAGGCGATCCGGGTTGTACAACCCTTGAAGCGCGGCCTGACCTCGCGCGCAGAGCGCGCCGCGGTTCAACGGATGGTCGGGATTTCCCTCGAGCTTGATCGCGCGGCCGTCACGCGTCTCGACGATCAACCCGCAGCCGGCCGAGCATTCGCGGCACGTGGACGCGAAATAGGTCGACACGCCCGGGACCGTTTCGTCGGGCGAGTGGACATATGGAATGAGCTTTCCGGTATCCTCGGGCAGGCATCCGGTCGCGGCGACTGCCGCGCCCGTGACACCGACCACCTTGAGGAACTCGCGGCGCTTGACGCCCCCCCCGGGGACCTTGGTGTCGTTGCTCATCTCAGTAGTGGCAGTTGGCGCAGTCGTAGCGCGCCTTCTTGCGCTCGACCGTCGTACCCGTAGTCGCCGCGGCGGCATTGGCGCCGATACCGGGCTGCGGTGCGTAGCCGGCCGCCTCCAGTCCTTCCTGCGGGCTGTAGCCATTCACGTGGCAGCTGACGCACCAGCCCATGTTGAGGCTCGAGAACTGGTAGACGCGCTCCATGTTCTGGATCTGCCCGTGGCACGTCTGGCACGTCACGCCGGCGTTGATGTGGCGCGTGTGCGGGAAGTGCACGTACTCGGGAAGTTTGTGGACGCGATTCCACGGAATGGGAATCGCCTTCGCGCCCATGCCGAGGAACGGGGCGGTCTGATTCGCGTAGTTGTAGAGCTTTTGAATCTCCGCGCTCTTATACGGCTTGTTGCCGTGGAGATCGTTCGCGGGACGATCGGGACCGATCGCGTTGTGGCATCCCATGCACGTCGACACGGCCGGGAGCCCGGGGTCCATCGACTTGTTCGCCGCGTTGTGACAGTAGAGACAGTTGATGCCGAGCTTCTGCACGTGCACCGTGTGCGGAAAGGCGATCGGCTGGATGACGGTGCGGCGTTGCGAGGACGAGGCTCCGGCGTACGCGGAGAGCATCACGGCGCCTACGGCCAGAGCGAACAGCCCTGGTATGGCGGTCCATTTCCTTCGCTTGGTCATCGCGATGGGGTGAATTTTGAAACGCGGCGGGCTGCTACGGTCTTGTGAACTAATTCACAAGGCGTCCGACTGGCCGGGAAATCTAGAAAGGGCGGGAGATTGCACGCAAGCCACGTTTACGCGGCCGAGCAGATGTCGCGCGCGTCGGCGAGCGACGAATCGGCGACGTCGTCACCGAGCAGGTCGAGGTTTGCCGTCGGCGTTTGCATCAAGCGCAGCGGCCACTGCGAGCCGAACACGAATCGCTTCGAGCCGACCGTGCGGAAGAGCTTCGAGAGATGATCCTCGGGCGGCCCCCACACCCACGAGATGTCCCAGAAGACCCGCCGCTGTTCGGCCGGCGTCAACCCCCAGTGCACCTCCTCGATCAACTCTCGCGACGCCGCCGTTACGACAAGGCGCACCGATTCGCCCGCACGCGCCAGCGCCCTGACCGTCGCGCCCGTCACGTCTCCGACGGAATCCATAGGATGGCGCTGCCGGAGATCCTCGAATCGAACCGTCAACAGCAGCGCGAGTCCGATCTCTCCCGTCGCCACGGCGAACTCGCGCAGGCTCGTCGACGCGCCGCCGCCGGGTGCGAGGCCCCACTGCGGCGGATATGCGCGCACTGCGGGAGCCCCCTGCTCTCTCGCCGCCGCAAGCGCCCCGAGCCAGTGGGGCCAATCGGGCCGGATCGCGGGGACAGGCCGAAGACGGCCGGCGTACGGCGCGAGAGCCTTGTAGAGCGACGCGTTGCCCGCCGTCGGATCCCGATGAAACGCCGACGGCAGATGGCCGACCCACGCGCCGTCGATTCCCTCTCGGTCGAGAACGCGCACGAGCGCGTCAGGGTCGGGATGGGGAACTTCGCGGAACGGATATGAACCAATCAGCGTGTTGACGTCGATCACGCGCGCACTCCGGCGAGGGAATCGCGCGCCGCATCGATGCCGGCGGACGACCGCTCACACCTCGGAAAGCTTCCGGGGCGAAACAGCCGCGCCGCGTTCTTCCAGCGAATCGCTTCGATCTCGTCGCGGCTCAGACCCATCACGTCGAGCGCGCGAAGCTTCGCCAGACCGGTGCACATCGTGAGATCCGATCCCCACAACAAGCGCTCGGCGCCGAGCGCGTCGACGGCGGCGTCGAGCATGCCGCGATCGACGCCGCTGCCGGATAGGTCGGGAAAGATGTTCGGGACGTCGCGGACGGCGGCAAAGGTGTGGGCGTAGTCGCCCCCGCCGCCGATGTGCGCGAGGATGAAGCTCGCTCGCGGATGTCGGTCGGCGAGGCGCGCCAAGTCGGCGCCATCAGAGATCTCTTGCGACGGCCACTCCCGCGTGCGGTGCTGCCAGATGTGATGGAGCATCGGCAGGCGATGCTCGGCCGCGAGCGCGGCGATCGGATCGAGAAGCGCGTCGTCGGCGCGCCGGCTGGCGAGCAGCTTGATGCCGATCGCTCCGCGCGCCCTGCACCGCTCGATCTCGGCGCACGCGTGCTCCGTGTAGTTCGGATTCACCGTCGTGAACATGCGCGCCCGATCCGGCTCGCGCGCGCACAGATCCAGCATCGCGTCGTTGCCGAGCGCGATGTCGTCGGGCGACGGGAAGTAGGTCGGCGACGAAAACCCCCACGTGCCGAGGATCGACGCAACGTGGTAGGTGATGCCGATGCGGTCGCCGGCGCGGAACCGCGCCTCGTTCACTTCCGCCCAGTCGGAACGACCGGTACGTGCGTGATGAAAGTGCGCGTGGACGTCGACGAGGGGGCCACCGCCGCCGAGAGGAACACCCGCCGTGCGCGCGCTCAATCGGTGCCCTCCGCCTCCTCGTCACGCAACGCGACCAGCGTGTCGCTCGCGCCGCGCTCGAGGTCCCTCAGCGCGTCGTCGTCGTGAGCGAGCGCGGCATAGTTGTACGCGCCGCGTTTGAGGATCACGCCGTTCGCCACGCCGAGCTCGAGAAAACGCTGTTCGCGTTCCGGTCGGTCGAAGCGGAGCATCCACATGGGGTCGGGGCCGTCGATGGTAATCCCTTGCACCCCGCTCGCCTCGATCGCCGCGGTGATCGCGTGCTTCATGTCCGCGCCGATCGACCAGAGCGAGGCGCACACGTCGACGCTGTCGTGCCACGTGAGCACCGCCCCCGCCGCGGCCAGCGCCGACGATTCGCTCGCCAGCGTAGACGAGATCCACGTCTTGCGCGCGGCGTCCATGAGGTCCCGGTGGCCGACGACCGCGGCGAGCGGGAATCCGTTGGCCATCGCCTTTCCGAACGCGGCGAGATCCGGCACGACGTCGGCGAACGCCTGGTAGCCGCCGGTCTTGAGGCGGAATCCGGTTTTGATCTCGTCGAAGATGAGCGCGGCGCCCGATTGCGTCGCGAGCTCACGCGCGCGGTTGATCCACTCGGACGACGGCATGCGCTCGATGACGGGCTCGATCACGATCGCCGCGAGCTGGCTCCCCGCCGCGGCCACGGCCGCCTCCAACGCAGCGACGTCGTCGAATGGAATCCGCCGAAAATCCTTCCGCACACCCTGCGGAACGCCCGTGGTCTCGTCGGCCGACCAGTCCAGCCACCCGAAGTAGCCGCATCCGACCACGACGTCGCGCGACGTGTACGTTCGCGCGATGCGCACCGCGGCGGCGATCGCTTCCGCGCCGGACTTGAGAAACTGCGCTTTGTCCGCGCACGGGATGACCCCGCATAATCGCTCGGCGACATCCACTTCGTGCACGCTCGAGAGTGCGCTGACGTTGCCGCCGGCGATCGCGTCGACGACGGCGCGCGTGACGTTCGGCTCAGCGTATCCCAGCGAGACGGCGCCGAGCGCCATCGTGCAGTCGACGTACTCGTTGCCGTCCACGTCCGTGACGCGGCACCCGACAGCGCGAATGTAGTGCGACGGCCCGGGAGAATCCTCGGAGCCGTACAGGGCGGCGGTGCGTTTGCTGCCCGTCGAGGCGCCGGTCGGCAGCACGGCGGCGGCGCGGTCGCGGTAATCGGCTTCATCGTGTTCCGCGGGAATCACCTCCGCTTCGGCGGAAGCCTCCGCTTCGTCGTCGGCGACGGTGGCCGTGTCCTCAGCAGATTCATCGGCTGCAGGAGCCGGCGCAGCGGGTGCGTCCTTCGCACCCCGCTCGAAGAAGCGGCGAAATGGCATGCTCGAAATTGAGGTCCGTCGGTTCGCCGACGTCAACCCCGCCGGCGTTTGCGCTCGATGAAGTTCATCACCTCGATCGACATCGCGCGGAGCAACGACAGCTCGCGGGCGTCGGGCGCGGCGCGAAAGGTGAGCGACCTCAGCGTGCGCATGATGTGCTCGGGATAGCGCGTCTTGAAGAACTCGATCATCTCGAGCGACTTCGCCGCGTCGGAGAAATACTGCTCGAATTCACCGTTGGTCGGCGGCGGCGCGTCTTTTCGCGGCGGCGCGATGGTTCGCGTCGCATCGGCGGCCAGCCGGTGAAGCTCGTACAACGCGATCAGCGCGGCCTGCGCGAGGTTGAGCGACGCGTGATTCGTCGTCGGGATGGTCACCGTCACGTGCACCCGGTCGAGCACGTCGTTCGGCAGACCGTTGTCCTCACGACCGAAGATGATGGCGACCAGGCCGTCGGGCGCCGCGTCGAGCAGCTCGCGCGCCGCCTCGCGCGGCTCGACCAGCCGAATCTTCGCCGAGCGGCGGCGCGCCGTGAAAGCCGCGGTGCGAACGCAGTCCGAAACCGCTTCGTCGAACGTGTCGAAGCGCTCGATCTGCTGAATCACGTCCATCGTGCCGTGCGCGATCCCTTCGATTCGCTGGACGTCGTAAACGACGGGTCGAATCAGGCGCAGACGGTGCACGCCCATGTTCTTCATCGCGCGCACCGTCGCCCCGATATTCACCGGATCGAGGGGCTCGTAGAGCACGACGACAACCGAGTCGAGCAGCGATTCAGACATTTTCGTCGGCCCAGTCGATGGGAAGGAGTCGGTCGGCGTCCTGACGGTCGCCACGGAGATAGACGAACTCGCCCGACGCTCCACTGAGCACGAGTTGACCGCGGCGACGGAGTCGGCCGCGGGGCATCTCGTTCACGATGAGGTCGATCGCCGTGAGACCTGACGCGTCGAGCGCCATGGTGACGCGGTAGCCGCCGCCGACTCGTTCCCAGGTTGCCCGCGGCGGCTCAGGCTGCGTCTCCGTACCGATGAGGCTGCGGACACGAACGGAGTCGCCGCCCAATTCGGGTACGAGCATCCATCCGGCGATCCGGCCGTCGAATTTGGCGTACAGTTGAATTCCGTCGCCGTTCACGTCGGAGGACTCATTGTCGAACGGATTCTCGGCGTTTCGCGGCGCGAACGTGACGTCGCTGCGGTGAACGGTCACGGCGATCGTCAGTACGGCGCCACGGGCGCGAAACACGACGTCGGCGGAGGGACACCTGGCCGCTTCCCACGTTTCCTCCGAGCGTCGATAGTGCTCCGCGCCCAGCGTCACCCTCGTTTCGCCGCCGCGAACGAGGCGGAGCGGCGCGGCGTCGGCTGCCGTCGCGATCGACTGTTGCGCCTCCGTCCTCCGCACGACGCCGGTGAGTCCGACGCGCCGCGTTTTACCGCCGGCATCGACGAACGCGATCTCCCATCGGTCGGCCATGGGCTGATGGTCGTGGACGCTGCCGTCGGCCATCACCACTCGGATCGATTCACCGAACTCCGCGCGAACGACGTCCTCGCTCCAACTCCACACGAAGTCGTGCCGGCCGTCTCGCTCCCGCGCGCGCACGATCCAGAACACATGGTCGCCGCGTCCCGGCGCGCCGGGCGCCGTCGCACGCCACCATTCGCACGGCACCATCGAGCGCCCCCACAACGACGCCCGCGCGCCGTCGCGCATCGCCAGCCCGACGACGGTCGTGCCGACCGGTGCTTGCTGGACCGTCGTTTCATGAGCAAAGTCGAAACCGTCCTCGAGACCGTGTCCGCCGGTCAGCGGCGCGCCTTCGGCCGCGCCGACGCCGCCAGTCAGCTCCAGGGCGGCGTGAATCGGAAGGTCGAACGTCGGGCACGGCTCGACGTCGCCGAGCTCCGATGTCGACGCGGGCGACACGGGGATCTCTTCTTCCTCCCACTCGACGCTGTCGACGAGATACGTCGCGAACACGGCGACCGAGCGGCGCACGCGAACGCCAGGCGCGATTTCCGCTTCCGCCGAGATCCAACCGCAATCCTCGCGCTCTTCGTAGTTCCGCAGCATGCCGTTCGTCGGCCGCTGCGAGTGGCCGTCGGCGAGCGGCGCGTTGTGCGCGAGCGTGCTGCGGTACCAGTGGAGCGTGCGATCGACGTACGAGCCGGTGCCGAAGTCGTCCAGCCAGCGCACGGCGTCGTGGGCGAGCAGAAGATTCAGGCGGTCGGGATGGCCGTGGCCCCCACCCGAGTGCCCGTAGTCGAGTGCCGCGTACGCGCGCCCGGCGTCTCGGCGAAAGACGCCGAGTCCCTGCCCCTCCAGCAACGCCGACTCCGGCGCGGCGGCTTCGAGCGGAGGCAGGTGGGGCAGCGCAAACAACAACGCGCGCCAACTGAGATCGGCGCGGGTCAACGACGACGCGATCACGTTTCGCTCGACGTCGGCGGACGAACGGTCGCGTCCCAGCGTCCCTCGCGGCGCGGGGTCGAGGTACATGCGCGCGAGCGCGCCGCGGAGCGTCGGATCGTCCTCTCGAGCGAGTCCCAGCTCGCAATGCTCGGCGATGCGCCACTGACGCAGCGAGATCGCGTACTGTGAATCGCGCCGAGATGGAAGGGTGAAGTCCGGAAGCACCGAGAGAAACGGAGCGGCGAACCCGCGCTGAAATCTCCGCACGAGCTCGGAGTCGAGCGCGATTCCCGCGCGCTCGGCCATCGTCACCGCGTACCAGAGGCCGCGGTGCGCGAACAAATGGTAGTTCTCGCCCTCGTACCACGTGCCGTCGCTCAGCACGCCGTGCGCGATCTGGCGCGCTACGCCGCTTCGGCCGAACACCGCGCGCTCGGCCGACGTGCCGTCCTTGAGGAGGCGGGCGGCCGCGAGCAACGCGACGTCGTTCCAGACTTGCCGGTTCGATCCTCCTTCGTCGAACTCAGCGATCAACGCACGACTCGGCTCGACGATCTCCGAGCGCACGCGGTCGACCAGCGCGCTCTCGCGTTCGGCCATCAAGTCGGCGGCGACGCAGATCTGCAACAGCCAGATCGACTCGAGGTACGTGCTGAAAAACAGGCGCGTGGGCCCGAGAACATTGTCGATGTTGGGATAGCGCAGATACCGCTCGCAGTATCCGGCAAGAATGTCGCGGGACAACGCTGCGAACTGGTCGCCGCGGCCGACCGATGCCAGTGCCGCGCCGTGCACCGCGCGTTCGGCGAGCCACAGTTGGTACCAGTAGGTCCAAAACCGGTCGTGCAATTCGCCCGAGTACACCCGGCCGCAGCGGGGGCAGCGATGCTCGTGCGGCGAGAACGGATCGAACTCGAGCATCGCGCCGTCTACCTCGCATCGTCCACCGGCACGCGAGAGCAACGCCTTCTGCGGCGGAAAGTAGAAGTCCAGTCCGATGAGCGGCGCGAGGTCCGAGGCCAGCGAATCGGCGAGGTCCCGCAGCGGAGTGTCGGCGGCGTGTCGCCGCCGCGCGAGCGTCTCTTGATCGACGAGAACACTCATCGCGACGCGGCGACCTTGCGCGCCGCCGCAGACTCGATGCTCCAGTCGGAGACGGACACCATCTCGCCGCGGAGATCCATCGTCACGTGGCGGAGCCGCGCCGACACTCCTTGGACGCCGCGCGAGTAGTACAGCCAGGCGACCGGCATGCTGTCGTCGAGCACTTGCTGCGCCGAGCGCCACGAGGCGACGCGCGCCGGCTCATCGGTCGCGTTTCGCGCCGCAACGAAGAGCGAATCGAGCTCGCGAGAATGAAAGCCCGTGTAGTCGAGGGCGCCGCCGCGCTGCCTCGTCTCGAACATCGCCGACACGAATGAGAGAGCCACGTCGCCGGGAATTCCGGCCACCAGCACGTCGAATGTCTTCGTCGCGGCGCGCGCGTCGTTGAGGAAAGTGCCCAACTCGACCTGCCGGATGCTGACGCGGATCCCGCGCACCGCGAGATCGGCCTGAACGAGTTGCTCGAGCGCGTTGTCGCCCGACCCGACAGTGAGCAGATCGAGCTCGAGCGGGCGGCCGAGTCGTTGACGAATGCCGTTGGCCGAACGCTTCCATCCCGCGGCGTCGAGCAGCGAATCCGCGCGGGTCGTGTCGCGCGACGCGGTCGCGGGAAGGGCGAACGGACTCTCGGGCGGCACTGGTCCCGTGGCCGGAACTCCGAAGCCCGCGAGCGCGGCGGCGACGATCCGCGCGCGGTCGATCGAGAATGAGATCGCGCGGCGCACGCGGGCGTCGTCGAACGGCGGCTTGCGAACGTTGAACACCAGCCCCGTCGTGAACAGAATCGGGTACTCGACGACGCGCATCGACGGGTCGCGCCGCGCGAGCGGCGCCATCGCGGGTGAGATGCCGGCAACGTCCAACTCGCCGCTTGCCAGACCGGCGAACTTGGTCGTCGGCTCGTCGACGACGGCGACTACCAAACCCGCGACGCGCGGCGGTCCGCCGAGTGACGACGGGAAGCGCGGGTTCCGGCGAAACGTCCATCGCGATCCTGCCCGCCGTTCGACGAACTCGAACGGGCCGTTGCCGACGGGCGCGAAGTTGAAGGCCGCGCGCCGTAATTCCGCGTGGGCGATCGTGTCGAGCAAATGCGCGGGGACGATCGGCAGCTCGCAGAACACGAGCGGCAACGACGACTGCGGCGCGTGAAAGCGAATCTCGACGGTTTGATCGTCGCGAGCGAGGACGGTGTCGACGCCGGCGAGATCGGCCGAGCGCAGATATCCGGTCGCCGGATCGCGCGCCGCCTCGAGTGTATAGGCGACGTCGCGCGCGGTCGTCGGCACGCCGTCTTGCCACTGGAGACCGTTCGCGAGATGCAACGTGAGATCGCGTCGATCGGGCGACCAGGACCAGGACGTGGCCGCGTACGGCGTGGGCTGCAGCTTGTCGTCGTACTTCGCCAGCGTCACGTACAGAACGAATCGCTGGATCTGGCGCGACAATGGGTGAATCGTGACAAGCGGGTTGCCGGACTCGAGATCCGTGCCGGATGCATAAACGACCGTGTCGGGCGGCCGCTCGGCGTTCCAGCATGCGATGACGAGCGCCGCCGCGCCGACGCTCGCGACGGTTGACACTCGAACACGCCCATGCAGGTTCAGCGCGTGCATCTCCTCGCCGTGCTGCGGCGCCTCGCCGGCGCGTTCGCGCTTCTCTGGCTGGTGCTCACGCTCACGTTCGCGCTCGTCCGCCTCGCCCCGGGTGATGCCGCGACCTTCCTCGTTCCGCCGTCCGCGACGGCGGCCGACGCCGCGCGAATCCGCGCCGAGCTCGGACTCGACCGGTCGGTCGCCGTGCAATATGCACGGTGGGCGAACGGCGTGCTGCACGGCAATCTCGGCGAAAGCTCGCTCCGCCGAGAACCGGTGACTCGCGCCGTCGCCGATGCGCTTCCCGTATCGCTTGGACTCGGCGCCGCCTCGCTCGCTCTGACGTTCCTGATTGGAGTTCCGCTCGGTCTCATTCAGGCGGCGCGTCGCGGCCGGGCCGTGGATCGGGCGCTGACGGTGATTACCACGGCCATGTATGCCGCGCCGAGCTTTTGGCTGGCGCTCGCGCTGGTCGCCGTGTTCACGTACGGCGCGGCGGAGTGGGGATTGCCGGCGTGGCTGCGCCTGCCGGCGTTCGGGATTCATGCGCCGGGACTCGAGGTGCATGGATTCGCCGCGCTCTCGGATCTCCTGCGCCACGCGATCCTGCCGGTGAGCATCCTCACCGCCGTCGGAGCGGCGGGCATCGCGCGCTACTCGCGCTCGAGCGTCGCCGACGTGATGGGACAGGATTTCGTGCGCACGGCTCGCGCGAAAGGATCGTCGCCAGCGCGCGTGAACGTGCGGCACGTACTCTCCAACGTTCTGCCGCCGCTGATCGTGCTGTTCGCGCTGTCGCTGCCCGGGCTCGTCGCGGGATCGATCTTTGTGGAGTCCGTGTTTGCCTGGCCGGGAATGGGCCGGCTCATGGTGGACGCGATCGCCGCGCGCGACTATCCGCTCGTGATGGGCGCGGCCGCGGTGTACGCCGCGCTGGTAATCTTCGCGAACCTCGCGGGCGACCTCGCCCTGCCGCTGGTCGATCCGAGGCGCCGCGCGTGATCTCGCGCGCGATTCGGACGGCGCGGACGCTCCCTGGCGCCGCCACGGCGCTATTGTGCGTGCTCGTGCTCGCCACCCTGCTCGTGCCGGCCGTGTCGCGTCAGGACCCGCTCGGAATCGGCGACGTACTTCGCCTGCGACTCTTGCCGCCGTTCTCGCGCGACGCGCTCGGACGCTTTCATCTTCTCGGGACGGATCGCTTCGGCCGCGATCTCTTTGTGCGAATGATGCTTGCCGGCCGAATCTCGCTCGCCGTCGGAATCGTCGGGTCGGTTGTCGCCAGCGGCGTGGGGACGATCGCCGGCGCGGCGGCCGCATGGATGGGCGCCGTCGTGGATCGCACGCTCATGGCGCTCTCCGACGCGCTGCTCGCCATCCCGCGCCTCGTGCTGCTGCTCGTATGCGCGTCGCTCTGGCGCCCGGGTCTCACCACGGTCGTCGCCGTGCTCGTCCTGACCGGCTGGATGGGCGTCGCGCGCATGGTCCGCGCCGAGCTGCTCGGCATGAAGACGCGCCCCTTCGTCGACGCCGCGACGAGCCTCGGCGCGTCGAGCGCCCGCGTGCTCTGGCGGCACGCTCTCCCCAACTCGCTGGGCCCGGCGATCGTCGCGACGACGCTGGGCGTCGGCAATGCGATTCTCCTCGAGAGCGGCCTGTCGTTTCTTGGACTGGGTGTTCAGCCGCCGCGCCCGAGTTGGGGAAACATGATCGCCGGCGGACGCGACCTGATCGTCGTCGCCCCGTGGGTGGCCATCGCGCCGGGCCTCGCGCTGATCGCGACCGTGCTTTGTTGCACCCTGATCGGCGATGACCTCCGCGATCGTCTCGCGGGCGAGTCCGGAGCGACGTTACGCGATAGGGCCTGATGTTGAACTGCCAGAACTGAACACTTGCGCGCATACACCACGGATTCGGCGGCGCCAGCAACAGCTTTTTTGCTGTTCTCGAGCCCTTAAGGCGTCGGTACCGAAAACGCTAACGCGCGAGAATGGTGACGATGCCGCGGGGCTCGGCGGTGAACGAAGTCGTTTGACCGACGAACGGTGCGGAGTCGCCGGGCGTTTCATCGAGACGAGAGAGGCGAGCCTCTTCGATAGTGAATGGAAGACGCCAAGCGCCGGAGACTGGTTCGTCGGTGAGGTTCACGCAGCGAAGCACGAGCCAGCGGCTGTCCTCGCTCTCCTTGATCGTCGAGAATGCGAGGCCGGCACCGATGAGCTCCGGGCCTACGGCGTCGTCGGACACGCGCAGTGCGGATCGGAGAGTCACGCCCGAGATCGGCACGAGAAAATCGTCCGCCGTGTGCTCGATCGCGTCGACGGTCGTTGCGCCGCGTGGGCCGTGAAGCATTACGCCGAGACTCGCCGCGAAGGGGCCGCGGCACTGCGCGAGCGGTGTCGGAGCGGGCCACCCGGCGTGGCCGGGACGTTCGGGAAGATCGCTCTTCGAGAGATCGCCGACTGCACGCACGAGCGTCACCGCGATACCGCCGTCCTCGAGACCCTCGTACTCGGCGAGGCCGTCGCTGAAGACGGTGCAGCCGCGGGCGTCGTCGAACAGCGACACGTACCGATGAAGCGGCGCTGTTGGCGGGACTCGCTCGCTCTGCGTCTCGTCCGCGCTCGGCGCGATCGGCACGCGACGCACCGGTCCGAACGCGGCGTCGGCCCAGATTTCCGGAGCCGCGACGTCGGTGGAGAGAATGATTCGCAGACGATGGTCGTCGCGCTGATTGTTTCCGGTCAAGCCGATCGCGAGGTGCGACGCGCCGGCGTCGAGAGCCAGGTGAATGGCCAGATCCACGCCACCCTGGCTGCGAGGCGCGCCCGGCTCCGTGATTCTCGTGGTCAGTGCGAGCTCGCCGCGAAGCGGGCCGCGGTGCACGCGACGCACGACGCCGAGGCGAAATTCGCAGGCGCGCTCGCGCGGCGCCGGCGTGTAGAGGTCGCCGACGTCCGCGTCGTCCTCGAATCGAATGAGCGAGGAGATGCGACGGCCGCTGGGTTTGTGCAGCAAGGAAATCGTCCCGTCGTCGTGGACGGCCACGACGAGCGTCGCGTTTTCGAGAGAGCGAGACTCCGTTCGCACGCGATCGGCCGGAGCAGCGCCGCGCGACCGGCGGCCGATCGCACGGGTGGCCACGCCGTACGGCGGCGCGTCCCCGACCCACGCGGCAACCTGCGTGACGGATACGAGATCGTTGTCCGGATAGTGCCGCGGAGATTCGGTTCGGGAGTAGCGCGTCGCGCGATCGAGGACCTGGACGGGGCCGAGCCCGGCAATGATCGGCGTTCGTCGCGGCTCGGGGACGTCGAGCGAGTCGCCTGGCTGGGATCCCGGGCCGACCGGCACGTCCGCGACGAACTCTTCGACGTCGATGATCGCGACACCACTCCGCCCGCGCGGCGCTGGATTCCGAATGAGAGCCACCGGCTGCCACGCGTCGCGTGCCGTGCGCGCCTCGGCCGGATCGTGGCCAGCGAGATCGAGGATGGCATCGTCGCGAACGCCCGCCGCCTGGTTCGTCGCGGAACGCACGCGCTGCTCCATCGCGATGGCGATTTCGTCGATCGAACAGCCACAGAGCGTGTCGTGCGGGTGCGCTTCGAGCAGCGTGCGCCACGCTTCGTCGAGCAAGAAACGGCGAGATCGGCTTCGACGCGACGCGAGCGCGTTCCACGGCTCGGCGTCGCGGAGGAGCGAACGTTCGGCGATTGCGTTGAGGCGCTTTTCGTGCGCGCGGGTCGCCAACGTGCCTTGCAGCGTCCACGTGTATCCGTACGAGTCGCGAAGCTCGCCCTCGACGAGCGGGAGGGTCGCTGCCGCCGCGCGCTCGGAGAGCGCGTGTTGAAACGCGCGCAGCGAGCTTCGATGGACCGCGTCGTGGGTGGCGACCGACTGGAGTGCACCCACGGCGTCGCGGTAATCGAGTTGCCGGGCGTGGTGGTCGGCGCCGTTGGGCAAGAGCACGACGCCGGTCGTCGAGCGCGGCGCCAGCTGCTCGCGCATCGCGGCCCACCGTCCCTCGGCTTCCGCCGGATCGACCGGCAAATTCGATCCCAGCGAGTAGCCGTCGCGCGCCAAGTGAAAGAGAAGAACCCGCTCACCACTCGGTGAACGCCACCACGCTCCGTCGCCTGGAGGAAAGCGCCGGCTGCCGTAGCCGCGCCAAAGAACGATGAGGTCGAGACCAAAGCCCGCGGCGATCGCCGGGAGCGCCGCCGGATGTCCGAACGAGTCGGGGCAGTAGAGGACCGGCGGCGCGACGGCGCCGAACCGCTCGAGGGTTCGCCGGCCGGTCAGGAGGTTTCGGACCAGTGCCTCGCCGCTCGGGATCAACTCGTCGGCAAGCACGTACCAGGGCCCGGCTTCGAGACTGCCGCGGCGAAGCAGCTCGCTCAGCGCGCGGACGCGCTCCGGCCGCACGCGAACGTAGTCGTCCAGCACGACCGCCTGGCCGTCGAGCAGAAAGCTCTCCCCTTCTCCCGGTGGATCGTCGATCAGCTCATCGACCAGCGCGGCGAGCCGCTGCCGAAAGCGCTCGACTGGCAGATACCACTCGCGGTCCCAGTGTGTGTGTGAAACGACGTGTACGTCGAGCACGGTCGAACTGGTCCCCGAGGTCGAAGGAGTGGCGGCGGCGAGAACGCTCTGAACGTGACGCGTTCGTCGCCGAACGCAACCGTTGCCTCGATCGTCTTGCTCGCAGAACTTCCTGTGCCCGCCAACTCAGCTTTCCGCCACCATGCACACACTGCTCGACTGGTTGCATCGCGTCCGCGACGTCCGCGGCATCATCGCCTGGGGCGGGTACGTGGGGCTGACGGCGATCATTTTCGCCGAGACAGGACTTTTGGTCGGATTCTTCCTGCCGGGCGATTCGCTGATCGTGACCGCCGGACTCCTCGCGGCCACCACCGGCGTGTTCAACGTGTGGCTGCTCGGACTCCTGTTGACGGTAGCGTCGATCATCGGCAACCAGGTCGGCTACGTGGTCGGCGCCGCGACGGGCCCCCGGCTCTTCAAGCGCGAAGACTCGCTGCTCTTCAACAAGAAGCATCTGTATCGCGCGCACGATTTCTACGAACGGCGCGGCGCCGCGACGATCGTCATCGCGCGGTTCATGCCGATCATTCGCACGTTCGTTCCTGTCGTGGCCGGCATGGCGCAAATGGATCACCGGCGATATGCGCTGTACAACGTCATCGGCGGCGTCGCGTGGATCTGGAGCATGCTGTTCATCGGCTACTTCCTGGGGCGCTACATTCCGGGAGTCGACCAGCATATCGAGAGTGTGATCGCGATCGTCGTGTTGCTCTCGATCTCGCCTGGCATCATCGGGTGGTACAGAGCAAGGAGAGCCTAATGGCGTTCACGCTGCCTGCATTGCCGTATGCGAACGACGCGCTCGAGCCGCACATCGACGCGCGCACGATGGAGATTCACCACACCAAGCATCACCAGGCCTACGTCAACAATCTCAATGCCGCCATTGAGAAGTCGCCCGATTTGGCGAGCAAATCGCTCGACGACTTGATGCGCGGCATCAACTCGGTTCCGGAAGCGGTGCGCACCGCGGTGCGGAACAACGGCGGCGGCCACTGGAATCACAGCTTGTTTTGGCAGTTGATGGGACCCGGCAAGGGCGGCGAGCCGACAGGCAAGCTCGCCGACGGGATCAAATCGGCGTTCGGCGATTTCACGAAGTTCAAAGAGCAGTTCGCGGCAGCGGGCGCGGGACGGTTCGGCTCAGGATGGGCGTGGCTCCTCAACGACGGCGGCAAGCTCTCGATCACGAGCACGCCGAACCAGGACAACCCGCTCATGGAAGGCAAGAACGCGATTCTCGGACTCGACGTCTGGGAGCACGCCTACTACCTCAAGTACCAGAACCGCCGGCCCGACTACATCACGGCCTGGTGGAACGTCGTCAACTGGGACGCGGTCGCGGATCGATATCGCTGAGCGACGAACAAACGACAGTGGCTAGCTGTGGGCACAACGCCCATCGCTAGCCACTTTTCTGTCCGCGTCTGGCATTTGTCGCGAGCGTTTTCTCCGATTCATCGATCGCTCACGGCGTTCCGGTGAACACCACGCCGCCTCGCATCACGAACGTCACTTTCCTGATCGCGGCGATGTCTCGCGACGGATCGCCGCGCACGGCGATGAGGTCGGCCTCGTAGCCCGGTGCGACCGTTCCGATCGTCGCGCCCAACCCCAGCGCTGCCGCTGTCGCCGACGTCGCGGACGTGATCGCGTCCATCGGATTCTGACCCGCCTTCACTCGGCAGAGCAATTCCTCGGCGTTCCGCCCGTGAGCCAGCGCGACCGCGTCGGTGCCGAAAATGATCTTCAGTCCCGGGGTGCCCAGGGCCTTCTTGAACATCGCCGTGGCCGTGGGAATCGCCTGGCCGAGCAGCATGAAGGTCGAGTCCGTGTATCCGGAGCGCGCGTACACGTCGCGATGGTCGATGTAGTTCTGAAAAACCAGGCAAACCTGGGGATCGAAGATCGTTCCTTGCTCCGCCATGAGCGTCAGCTCGGCCTGCGTCGCGAACGTGCCGTGTTCGATCTCGGTACAGCCGGCGAGCGTGGCGGCGCGCACGCTGCCGGCACTGATCGCGTGGACGACCGAGCGAAGTCCCTGCGCCTTCGCTTCGCCGCAGATCGCGGCGAGTTGTTCATCGGACAGCGTCTGTGCCCCGCCCGCGCCGAGTCCCGCCGACGCGAACAGCTTGATGACGTCGGCGCCGCGCGCCTTGAGCGACCGCACGAGGGCGCGCAGCGAATCGGGGGACGGTCTGGTGTTGCTCAGCTGCGTGATCGACGTGAGAATCCTCGGCCCGGGGATCTGCCAGCGCGCGACCGCGTCGCGCAGCTCGAGGTCCTCGGCCCCGCCTACGCTCTGGATCGTCGTGAATCCGGCCATCAGCGTCGCGTCGAGATTCCCGGCACGCGCGAGCACGGACTGCGTCGGGGTATCTCCGTCGCGGCCATTGTGCAGCGCGCCCTGCCCGTTGATGTACCACCCGGGGTGGACGTGGGCGTCGATGAGCCCCGGGAGCAGCGTCGCGTCGCCGAGCTCGTACGTGGCCTGGACGCCGCGGCCGGTCGCCGGCGCCACATTCGTGATTTTGCCTTCGCTCACCGTGACGACCACGTTCTCGGTCTCTTTCCCGCGGCCGTCGATCATTCGCGCCGCGTGAATCGTGGTGACCGTCGAGCGGGTCGGGGCGAACGACGAATTCTGCGCGTCGGCGATCGACGGTGCCGTGAGCGCGATTCCGGCGGCAAATGACAGAGCTCTCATCGACGGTTGCCGGTTGAGTCCGATCAGGGCAATCCCGGATTTCGGCAACCGACGCCAGGTGTCGGCACCGAAACTGCCCCTTTGGTCCAACAACGAGGGAGTTTTCGAGCAGCTTGCTTCAGCTCGCTCTCCGAGGAGGCATAAACATATGACACGTGTTGCGATTGGCGTCAGATGCGCGATTTGCGCGGGCATGCTCGCTGGCTGCATGCAAAGCGAATCGCGAACGCAATCAGCTGCCGGCGACATCGCCGTCGATTCGCTGTCGGCGACGCGGACGGTGCTCCTCCGCGTGCAGAACAACTATCCTGCGAAAGTTCGGGTCTACACGGTGATGGGCGGCCAGCCCAACGAGGTGGCGAGCGTCGCGACCAAGGGCGTGCGCACCATCGTGCTCGATCCGAACCTGTTTCCCTATCCATCGATTTCGTTCGAGGTCCGGCCCGAGGACAGCCACATGATCAAACGGCTCGGGCCGTTCAAGCTCAACAAGGGCGAGACGGCTGAGCTGGTCCTGACGCCGGACATCAATCTGTCCCACGTCGACATTCACCACTCCGCACCATAAGTAAAAAGACCGGCTGAGGCCGGGGAAAAGAGGTCCGCGAGTCGCGCCACAACAGTGGCCGCGGCTCGTCGGGCCGCGCCCGCCCGCACAGTGACCGCGGCGCTGTCGAATGCGCGTCGCGGGCATTGAACCTGCCCTTTTGTCCCGATGGTGGCAGTCGAGCGGTGCGCTTCACCAGGCCGCTCGAAGGAGGGAGGCATGAGCCCCATGCGAATACTGGTCGCGAGCATCGCGCTCTCGGCGGTGCACGCCTGTACGCAGCAGAACACGCGGACGGCGGCCGGCGACATCGACGTCGGCGCCACGACATCGCGGACCGTACTGATCCGCGTGCAGAACAATTACCCGACTCGCGTCCAGGTCTTTTCGATCGTTGGGAACAATCGCAACGAGCTCGTGAACCTGGCGAGCGACGGTTTCGGAACCGTCGCACTCGACGCGAACTCGTTCCCCGGCACATCCTTCTCGCTCGAGATCGTGCCCGCGACCGGCCCCTCGAAACAGATCGGACCATTCCGGCTCAGTCGGGGCCAAACCGCCAACCTCATCGTGACGCCCAACCTCGACTCGGCCCGCGTCGAAATCCGTCCCACGGTGCCGTAACGGGAAGCAGGAGAGAAGGAGCAACGAATGACTCGACGATCGATCGGCGCCGCCGTGGCGGCTGCCATGGTGTTTTTCGCCGCGTGCGCGCACGAGAGCGGCATTCGGTCGCAAACGGCAGCCGGACAGTTGGCGTTCGATACGCTGCAGACGCCGCCGCAGGCGGCCGTCGTGCTTCGCGTGCAGAACGATTTCCCGACGGCGGTGAAGGTCTACGCCGAAGCGAACGAGGACACGAGCGAGGTCGCCACGGTGGCCGGCGGCACGACGCAAACCGTCGGGCTGGGTACCGATTTCTTCCGTTATTCGCTCACGACATTCGAGGTCCGGCCGGTGGGCGATACCGGATCGACGCTACTCGGCCCGCTGAGCCTCAACAAAGGCGACCGCGTGAGGATCGTCGTCGCGCCGACGCTCGGTACATCGCACGTGTACCAGAACGGAAACTGGTAGCTACTGCGGGCTACTGCGCGGCCTCGCCCTCGAGGTACGTGTAGCCTTCGAGTCCGGCGACGTAGTCGGCGATGAACGTATTCGCCTCCTGCCGCGAAATGTGCTTCGCGGCGGCGACCTTCCGCCTGAACGTCTGCAGGAGATCCGGCGCGCGGAACTGGACGTAGTTCAGCACCTCCGTCACCGTGTCGCCGTGCACGAGATCCGTGACGTCGTATCCGCCGTTGTTCGCGAGGCGAATGTGCACCGCGTTCGTGTCGCCGAAGAGATTGTGCAGGTCGCCCAGGATCTCCTGGTACGCGCCGGTCAGGAACACGCCGAGCATGTACGGCTCGCCGTCGTGGAACTCGTGGAGCTCGAGGCTCGCGTTGGCCGAGGTCTCGCCGGCGAACCGGTCGATCTTGCCATCCGAGTCGCACGTCACGTCCTGAAGCGTTCCCCGGCGGTTCGGTTCTTCGTTCAGCCGGTGAATCGGCATGATCGGGAAGACGTGATCGATCGCCCAGCTGTCGGGCAGCGACTGGAAGAGCGAGAAGTTGCAGAAGTACCGGTCGACGAGCGTCGAATCGAGATCGGCGATGATGTCGGCGAAGTCGGCACCTTTGCGCAGGACCGACTTGGCGAGCACGTTCGCCGTGGCGAAATAGATCTGCTCGGCCAACGCGCGCTCGCGCAGCGTGAACACCCCGCTGTTGAACAGCTCCTGCGCGCGCTCCTTGTCGAACGTCATGTCGTGGTAGATCTCGCGCACGCGTCGCTTGGACACGGTCTTGCGCGACGCGTCGCGATGGTCGGCGAGCATCTCGTGCAGCAGCTGATGATCGTCCTCGGTCAGCTCCGGCACGGGTCGATCGGCCTGCGACTCGACGTCGATGACCTTGATGAGCAGCAATGCGTGGTGCGCGGTGAGCGCGCGCCCCGACTCGCTGATGACGTGCGGCATGGGCACTTCGTGTTCCCTGCACGCCTCCGCCAACGTGTAGACGACGTCGTTCGCGTACTCTTGCAGCGAGTAGTTCACGCTCGCGTCGGCCGTCGAGTTGGTGCCGTCGTAGTCGACGCCCAGGCCGCCGCCCACGTCCACGTGCGTGATGTCGAGGCCAAGGTTCCGGAGTTCGACGTAGAACCGCGTCAGTTCCGTGAGCCCGAGCTTGATGAAGCGAATGTCGGTGATCTGCGATCCGAGATGGAAGTGGATCAGCTTGATGATGTCGAGTCTGTTGGCGGCGCGGAGCTTGTCGATCGCCTGCATCAGCTGCGCGGAGTTGAGTCCGAACTTCGACTTCTCGCCGCCGCTCTCCTTCCAGCGGCCGAATCCGCGCGACGCGAGCTTGATGCGGACGCCGGCGGTCGGCGTCACACCCATCTCGTCGGCGACCTGGAGCAGCACGTCGATCTCGCTGAGCTGCTCGATGACGATGAACACCTGGTGCCCGAGCTTTTGGCCCATCAGGGCGAGGCGCATGAACTCCTCGTCCTTGTAGCCGTTGCAGACGATCAGGTGCTCGGTGTCTTCGGCGAGGCCGAGAATCGCCTGGAGCTCGGGCTTGCTCCCGCATTCGAGTCCCACGCGGCGACCCTTGCCGAATTCGACGATCTCTTCGACGACGTGGCGCTGCTGGTTGACCTTGATCGGGTAGACGGTCGTGTATCCGCCCGTGTAGCCGAATTCCTCGCGCGCCTGCTCGAACCGCGTCGTCAGGTCCTCGATGCGCGAACGCAGGATGTCCGAGAAGCGCAACAACACGGGGAGTGCGATCCCCTGCTCCTCGAGATCGTTCGTGATCTCGTAGAGGTCCACGGTGTGGTCGGGACGATCCTTGTCCGGCCGCACGATGACGTGGCCTTGGTCGTTCACGTCGAAAAACCCGGCGCCCCACCCTTCGATCCTGTAAAGCGCGCGAGCGGCGTCGATCGACCAGCCCGCGCCGGTGGACGTCGTCTCGGCGCCGGAAGCGCCGGCCGCCGGCGCCGCGCCGTTCGCGGGCGCGGCCGATCCGGTCGGAGCGTCTGTTACGCGAGTGGTGGTAGCCATGCGCCGAAAATAATCGAATTCATCACGGGTAGAGACGACTGACCCGCCATCCGTTACCGTCCCGTTCGTACACGTCGCGAATGTGCAGCCGGTTGGGGCGTCCTTTCCAGAACTCGATGCGAGTCGGAACGACGCGGAATCCGGACCATTGCGGCGGTCGAGGCACGGGTCCCCCGGCGAAACGCTTCTCCATCTCGGCGACGCGAGCCTCGAGATCGCCCTCGTGCTCGATCGCTCGGCTCTGCCGCGACGCCCACGCGCCAATCTGGCTTCCACGCGCGCGCGACGCGAAGTACTCGTCCGCCTCCTGGTCCGTCACCGGAGCAGCGGCGCCCTCGACGCGGACCTGCACCTCCATCGGCTGCCAGTGAAAGCAGAGCGCGGCGCGGCGAGTCGCGAGCAGCTCGCGCCCCTTGCGGCTCTCGTGGTTCGTGTAGAACACGAATCCGCGCTCGTCGACGTGTTTGAGCAGAACGATCCGCAGGCTCGGCGCGCCGCGCTCGTCCACCGTGGCGAGGGCGAACGCCGTCGGCTCCGGCAGGAGGTCGCGAGGCAGGTTCTTGGCTTCTTCGAAAAGCGCCGCGAATCGCGTGAACGGATCGGGGCCGGCGGTCTGCGACGGGGGAGGCCCGGTCATCCGATGGCGCGCTTGAAGAAGCTCCGCGTGCCCAGCGTCCAGAAGAACGCCGAGATGATGAGGAGCGCCACGACGACGACGACCAGCGGCATATGCGGGACGGCCGGGGTGAGCGCGCCCCGCATTCCCTCGGCTACGTACACCATGGGGTTCACGAGCACGATGTACTTGAGGACCGGAATCACGTCGAGCCCGCGCCACGGGTAGTACGCGCACCCGAAGAACAGCATCGGGGCGATGATGACGCTGAACATCAGTCCGATCTGCTGCGGCGCGATGGCGGTGCCCAGCCACATGCCGAGCGACGAGAAGGCGAGCGACCCGAGGAGGATCACGACGACGACTTCGCCGCCATGGGACAGCGTGAGGGCCGGGATCGGGCCCATCACGAGCCGCGCGATCGGAAGCACGAACGCCGCGGCGATGAATCCCTGCAGCATCGCCGACACGATCTTCTCGGCGGCGATCACGAGCGTCGGCACCGGTGCGAGCAGTCGGTCCTCGATCTCCTTGGTCCAGCCGAAATCTTGAACCATCGGCAGCGCGACCGACTGAATCGCCGAGAGGCTGAGGCTCACGGCGAGAATTCCCGGCAGCAGCGCGGTCTGATAGCCCTTGCCGACGAAGCTCATCTTCGGCAGCAGGTAGCCGAACACGACGAGAAAGAGAAGCGGCTGCATCGTCGTGCGCACGAGGAAGAACACCAGCTCCTTCCGCGCGACGCGGAGATCCCGGCGCAATAGCGCGAAGAACACCGACCAAACGGAGGCCTGGTGCTCCTCGACGCCCGGTGGATGGCGCGCGTCGGTGGCGGCGCCCCCGGCGACGACGTCGACGGCGCTCAATCGAGTTTCCTCCCGGTGCGAGACACGAACAGCGTCTCGAGGCTCGGCTCGATGAGCGTGATGTTCGCGACGGAAGTGCCGCGCTCTTCGACCGCCTGAATCACGGGCGAGACCACGCGTCCGCCGCGATCGCTGAACACACGGAGCAGCCTTCCCTGCGGTTCGGCGCGGAGCACGCCCTCGACGGCGCGGACCTCGTCCACCACGCCGTTCGCGTCGCCGGAGAGCGTGACCTCGATGAGCGTGCCGCCCGGCGCGCGCTGCTTGAGCGCGGCGGGTGTGTCCAGCTCGAGCAGCTCGCCGCGATCGACGATCGCGACGCGGTCGCACAGCTTGTCCGCCTCTTCCATGTAATGCGTCGTCATGACGATCGTGCGTCCCTCGCCGTGCAGTTCGCGGAGGATGTCCCAGAGCGCGAGGCGCGTCTGCGGGTCGAGCCCCACCGTCGGTTCGTCGAGAAAGATGACGCGCGGCTCGTGGATCAGCGCGCGAGCGATCATGAGCCGCTGCTGCTGGCCGCCGGACATCTCGTCGACCTTGGCATTCGCCTTGTCGGCGATCCCGAGCTGCTCGAGCAGTTGCATCGCGCGAGGCAGAGAATGCGACGAGCCGATGCCGAAGTACGCGGCGTGGAACTGGAGGTTCTCGATCACGTTCAGACTGCGGTCGGGATTCGGGCGCTGCGGCACGACGCCGATGCGGCGGCGCACGCGCACCGGATCCGTGCCGACGTCCGCGCCGCCGACGAGCGCGGTGCCCGACGTCGGGCGCACACGCGTGGTGAGAATGCCGATCGTCGTCGTTTTGCCGGCGCCGTTCGGGCCGAGCAGCCCGAAGAATTCGCCTTCGTAAACGGCGAGGTCGAGTCCTTTGAGGGCGACGATCTCGGCGCGAGGCCATGCGCCGGACGGTGTGGCGGTCGGCGGACCGCCGGGTCCGCCGATGCCGGGCATCGCCCCCGCGCCCCGCCGCTTCGGGGCGGCGGGCGCGGGATACACCTTACGCAACGCTCGGGTCTCGATCGCGGGCATTGAACGAACTTAAGCCCGGGCCGGCCCTCGCCGCGAATCTCTACTGCTTCTTCACTTCCGGCTGAATGCCCGCCTGAACCGGAGCGGGGCCGAGCTGATCCTTGCCCTTCGCGACGTACGGGATGCCGTGCACCATCCAGTCGGGCGCCGGTGTGCCTTTCAGCTTGTTGTCGAAGAACTGCTGCATGCGCATCGCGATGTCTTTCTGGTTCGCGCGGCTGGCCGGGTTGTGCACGTCGTTGTTGTAATCGATGAAATAGACTTCTTTGCCAAGCCGGCGCATGTTGACGAAGAACTCGATGCCCTGGTACCACGGCACGGCGTCGTCGGCGTCGTTGTTCATGATGAACAAGGGCGTCGTGATCCGGTCGAGATAGAAGAGCGGCGAGTTCTGCATGTAGAGCTGCGGGGCCTCGACGAGCGGCTTGCCGATGCGGCTCTGGCCGACCTCATACTGTCCTTCGCGCGAGATCCCCGTGCCCCAGCGGATGCCCCCGTAGGCGCTCGTCATGTTGACGACCGGCGCGCCGGCCATGGCCGCGGCGAACATATGCGTCTGCGTAATGGTGTACGCCGTCTGATAGCCTCCCCACGACTGCCCCTGGATACCCAGGTGCTTCTCGTCGACGAAGCCGCGCCGCTCGAGCGATTCGACGCCGGAGACGATCGACCGCACCGCGCTCTGGCCCGGGAAGCCCGTCTCGTAGACGATGTCCGGCTCAAAAACGAGGTACCCATTCGACACATAGTGGGTAGGATTGATCACGTTGCGGCCGGTGGGCGGCACGTAGCTGTACAGATTGTTCGACAGGATCTCGTAGAAGTACGCGATCAGCGGATACTTCTTGTTCGGATCGAAGTTTTCCGGTTTGTACAGAATGCCTTTGAGCTCGACGCCGTCGGCGCTGCGCCAACGCACGAGCTCCGCCGAACCCCAGTTGTAGTCCTTCTGCTGCGGATTCGCGTCCGAGATCTTCGTCAGGTTCGTGAGCGACGGGCCGACCCACAGGTTCGGGAACTCGGTGAACGTGCTCTTCGTGATCATCCACTCGTCGGCGTTCGCCGCTTTGACCGGCGTGCCGTAGGCGAGATCCGACATCACGATCTTTTCGGGCTCTTTCTTCGTGCCGAGCTGCGTGCGGTAGAAACCGCTGGCCATCGTTTCCTGGTTGACGGCATGGAGCATGAGCGGCTCGGCCGGGTCGATCACACCGCGATCTTCTCCGCCCGGCGCGGCGCCTCCACGGCCGCCGCCACCGCCGCGGCCACCGCGGCCACCGCCCGCGATTTCGACGCGGAACTGGATCGAGTTCTTTCGGCCCACCGAGTCGGTCACCACGGTGGCCGGCTTGGCGCCCGTCGGATCGAACTCCCAGACGTCGTAGCGGTCGTTGATCAGGACGGACTTGTCGCCTTTCGTCCACGCGGCGACTCCCCACGCCGGCGGCTCGTTCGGATGGTCGTCCGTCTCGTTGTCGAAGTGGACGCCCTTCAGGCTTCCCGTAAGGTCGACGAGCTTGCTGGTCGCCGTATTGTAGGTGTACCAGTGCTTCTTGTCATAGAAGATCACGAACTTGGCATCGGGCGAGAGCTGCGCGTTGCCATTGATCTTCTCGCGGATCAGGTGACGCGCGTTCGTCGAGGGATCGATGACGTAGACGTCGGAGCCGCCGTCGCCCCACATCTGCTCGATCATGTAGCGCTCGCGCGAGCTCGCGACGGCGATCTTACCATCCTCGGAGACGCTCACCGTGGGGATCGAGTCGTCGGCGAGCTGGACCACTTTCTTCGTCGACGCGAAGTAGATCGCTTGGTAGGACTTGTTCCGGTCGCGCTGCGCGTTGATGCGCTGCGTCGGCTGGAGCACGGGATCCTTGTAATGCCACAGGTCGAACACGGCTTTGCCGACGAGGGAATCCGCCGGCACCGAGTCGATCGGCGGCGGGGCGACGTTGAACGTGATCGCCGTGCCGCTGCGCGTGAACGCCAGCGGTCCGTTGTCGGCGATGTGCATGCCGGGCGTCACCTGCGACGGGTTCACGATCGCCTGCGCGGCGCCGCCCTTGGTGGACGCCTGGTAGAGCGTGTAACGCGCCGGCGTCTCGTGACCGAACGAGTCGTGATCCGAGAGGAACAGCAGCTGCGTGCCGGTCCGATCGAACGTCGGCGCTTTGTAGTCGCCACGTCCCGCGAGCAGCGTCGTCGTCGCGCCCCCCATCGTGCGGAGGAACGCGCCGTCCTTCGTCGAGTCGCGCGAGACGATCGTGTAGGCCATCACCTTGGCGCTGTCGTCGAACGCGAACGCGAGCACGTCGGCCAAACGCTCTTCGGCGCCACTCGCGAGGTTGCGAAGCACGAGCGGCGTTCCGAACTGGCGACGATTGCTCGGCGCACCACCACCGCCACCTCTGCCGCCGCGGCCACGGCCGCCACCGCCGGCGGCATTCGCCGCACCGCGCGCTGACGAGTCGCCCGGAGTCGTGCTGTCGGGCTCGGGCACGTAGGCGAGCCACGTCCCGTTCGAGCGCGCGAGTCGGAACGACCGCACTCCGTTGATCGTGGTGACTTTGCCGTCGGGCAGACTCACGATGGCGAGCGACTGCCGATTGGTCGCCGCCGCGCCGCGTCCGCGACCCGCTCGCTCGACCTCCGCCTGCGAGGCCTGCGTGCTGACGATGACGAAACGGCTGTCGGCCGTGATCTGCGCAGGCGACGCGTTGGGGCCGACGGGGTCTCCCTCACCGGTACCGCCGGCCGGACCTCGCAAACCGCCAGGGACATTGTTCGGCCGACCGAGGTAGCCACGCGGAACGCGAAATTCCGTCGTGCCGCTGGTCGAGCGGATCACGAGCTCGCCGTCGCCGACCTGTGGAATGAGCGTGTACACCGCCCACTTTCCGTCGTTGGAGAGCAGCGGGGCGTTGATCGACTTCCATTTGTCCCAGTCTGCTTGCGTCAGCGCCTTCTTTTGTGCCTGCGCCGCTGGAACCAAGGCGAGCGCGGCGGTGAGCAGAGCTGCGAGCCGAGTGTATCTCATGGGGACGGGGGACTGGGGACGGTCGGAATGAAGGGGTGGGACTTCGCTCTATGTCTACGACACGCGCCCTCGGCGCGTTGCCATTTGGTGTCAGAACGTGAAGCTGGCGACGGGATACCGGCCCGGCGCCCGCGTGACGAGGCCGAGAACGCCGAGCCCAGGCCCAATGCGAAGGCGCGATGAGGAGCGATTGACGGGAACGATCTCCCCTGCCCTCCGAAAATTTGTGCTTCCGAAGACCAGCGACATGCCCAGTGTCGCGCCGGCCGCGGCCGACCCTGAGATGACCGAGCCGTTGTCGGTCTGTGCGATCAGCGGAATGGCCAAGCCCATGACGGCTCCCGCGACCGCGCCGATCGTGACGAGATTGGCGTCGGAGGTCGTGAGGTCGAACGGCCGCGCGATCGCCCCATCGCCGATGAGAAGTCCCGCGACGTAGGACGAGCCCAGCGCGACGCCGGTCAGGCGAGGGCTCGGATGACTGCCGCCGATCAATGCTCCGCCGACGAGCGCGCCGACCAGACCCGCGGTCTGCATGGCGTTCACGTCACCGGCGGTCACGCCGTACGACGCCATGCGCGGATACTGGAGACCAATCACATAGCCGAGCGGTTCACTCGCCGCGACGATTGCGGCCATTCCTCGGCCTTGCGCGCCCGCGGCCGCGCCGACGGCCCACGCCGACGCCGCCGTTCCTTCGATGCCGAGCGTCGACGAATGCGCTTCGGCGTCGGTCAGATGGCGGCCGAGGCCAATGCCCGCGATCGTCCCCGCGAGCGCCGAGCCGAGCGCGATGGCGCGCACGCCGCGATCACCGTTTCCCGTCGCGGCGTATCCCACGCCGAGCCCCGCCGCCCCGGCCGCGACCCCGAGGTTCGCGGATAGGTCGCCCTGAGCGCGCGTGATCTGGCCGCTCTGCGCCGCACCGTACGAGATGAAAAACGCGGCGCCCGTAGTGAGCACGTACGTGGCGCCCGCGACGGAGCCGTCGTCGCTGAGCGAAGCCGCGAGCGGCGCGTATCCCAACGCGGTGAGAGCCGTGATCTTTCGCGCGTACCCATTCCCAGCCGGTTCCGATGGCTCAGCGCCGACCTGACCGATAGGCCGGCCCGACGTCGCCATGGCCGCGTCGATCGCCGTGCCGAGTGCCGCACGCTGCGCTTCTGTCAGTTCATAGCGCTTGAGTGAACCGGTTGGGAGCAGCGCGACGAGAACGAATCCCCCCGTCGACGAGGCATAGAGATGCACGTCGCGATACTCATCGCGCACGGGCCACGTCGGATCGGCGAGATGCAAACGCTCGGCAAGCGCGGGCGTGATGACCAACACGCGGTGGGCGCTGTCGAACGGAACCGGAGTTTCGGTCGTCTGCGCACCCGCGCGAGAGAGAGCGACGAGCGCAAGACAGAACCCGAAGATGCGACGCATCGCTGAATCCTGCGTTGCGTGCCAACCTCTGGCAAGCCATTCTCCTGCATGCTTCTCACTCGGATCTACGAAGACGGACTTGCGCAGGCCGCGTATCTCGTTGCGTGCGACCAGACATCGATGGCGATGGTGGTCGATCCGAACCGCGACGTGGACCGCTATCTCGAGGAAGCCGCGCGCGCGCACGTGACGATCGTCGCGGTCACCGAAACTCACATTCACGCAGACTTCGTTTCGGGCTCTCGAGAGCTGGCGCGGCGCGCCGGCGCCCAGCTTCTGCTCTCAGGAGACGGCGGAGCCGATTGGCAGTACGCGTTCGCCGCGGCGGAAGGGGCCCGGCTTCTTCACGACGGCGACCGTTTCGACGTCGGCACGCTGTCGGTGAGCGTGATCCACACGCCGGGACACACACCGGAACACGTGAGCCTCGTGGTGACCGACACCGCCGCCGCGCCGATTCCAGTGGGAATGTTCTCCGGCGATTTCCTCTTCGCGGGAGATGTCGGGCGGCCCGACCTTCTCGAGCGCGCGGCAAAGGCCGGCGGAACGATGGAGCCGATGGCTCGCCGCCTGTATCGCTCACTGCACGCCATCGATTCCCTTCCGGCCCATCTCCAGGTGTGGCCGGGACACGGACCCGGCTCGGCATGCGGCAAGGCCCTCGGCGCGATTCCTTCCACGACACTCGGATACGAGCGTCTCGCGAACTGGGCGTTTCAGGCCGCCAGCGAAGAGGATTTCGTGCGCGCCGTTCTGGCCGGCCAGCCGGAGCCGCCGAGGTATTTCGCGCGCATGAAATCGTTGAACCGCGACGGACCACCGGCGATGCCGCCGCGCGGCGAGCTGTCGGAGCTCGGCGTGGACGATCTGCGCCGCGCGCTTGCGTCGAACGTCGTGATCGACGCGCGGCCAAGCGCGGAATTCGCTCAATCGCACATTCCCGGGTCGATGTCGATCCCTTTCGGGACGTCGTTCGCGACGTGGGCCGGGACGCTGATCGGCCCTGCGCAGGACATCGTCCTTCTTGCCGACGAACCAACTCGCGTCGAGAACGCGCGGCGGATGCTGGCGCTGATCGGGTTCGATCGCGTCGTGGGGTGGGCCGGACGCGCCGCGCGGAGCGAGTGGGCCGCGACCGACCGTCTGGCGAACGTCGAGCAAGTGGATCTGGCCGACGTGACAACGGCGAACCACAGAACGGTGATCGACGTGCGCGGGGCCGCCGAGTGGGACGCGGGCCACATCCCGAACGCGCGACATCTCTTTCTCGGTGACCTGCCCAACGCCAGCGACGATCTCCCGCGCGACCTTCCAATCGCGATTCACTGTCAGGGCGGTACCCGCGCGTCGATCGCGGCGAGCATGCTGCAGGCAAAAGGTTTTACGAACGTCGCGACGTTGAAGGGCGGCATGGACGCCTGGACGGCCGCGCGGTTTCCCGTTGAACGCTCGCACGGCAAGAAGTAGATCGTATCGATCCGCCTCATTCACAAACACCAAATCATGCATCGCTCTTTCCTGCTCGCCGCCGTTGTCGTCGTTTTTCCAGTGCTGGCCTCCGCACAAGGCCGCGGCGGACGCGGCGGAGCCACGGCTCGCCCTTCCGGACCGCCGACGCTCCTGGTGCCCGATCGCGTTTGGGATGCGGTCGCCGACGCGCCGCACGACGGCTGGGTCGTGCTCGTCCGCGGCGATACCATCGACGCGGTCGGACCGCGGAGTCAGGTGTCCGCGCCGCCCGATGCCGTGACCATCACGCTCCCCGGTACGACGCTGCTGCCGGGACTCGTCGAAGGGCATTCACACTTGCTTCTCCATCCGTACAACGAGACGCCGTGGGACGACCAGGTGCTCCACGAGTCGGAAGCGTTGCGCGTCGCGCGCGCGGTGAATCACGCTCGCGCCACACTGATGGCGGGCTTCACGACGGTTCGCGATCTGGGTACGGAGGGCGCCGGCTACGCCGACGTGGGTCTCAAGCAAGCGATCAATCAAGGGATCATTCCCGGCCCGCGCATGCAGGTCGTCACTCGCGCCATCGTCGTCACGGGGCAGTACGCGCCGAAGAACTTCGCCACCGAGTACATGGACGCGATTCCTCAGGGCGCCGAAGAAGCGAACGGACCCGAGGGATTCACGCGCGTCGTGCGCGATCAGATCAAACACGGCGCCGATTGGATCAAGATCTACGCCGACTACCGCTGGGGTCCGAACGGCGAAACGATGCCGGGGCCGACGCAGGAAGAATTCAACGCGGCCGTGAGTGCGGCCAAGAGCTCGGGTCGATCGGTCGCCGCGCACGCGACGACGGCCGAAGGCATGCGCCGTGCGGTATTGGCCGGCGTCGCGACGATCGAGCATGGCGACAACGGCACGCCCGACGTCTTCAAGCTCATGGCCGAACACGGCGTGTGCTACGTACCGACGGTGTCCGTGGGAGGCCGAAACAAGGCGGCCGTTTTGAAGTACGCGCTCGACGCGGGCGTGATGATCTGCAACGGCGCCGACTCGGGTCCGCTCGCGCACGGCGACAACGCCAAGGAAGTCGAAGGACTGGTGACCAACGGTCTCACGCCGCTTCAGGCGTTGCGCGCGGCGACGGTGAACGACGCCAAGATGCTCCACTGGGAGAATCGCATCGGCGCCGTGAAGACCGGACTCTTCGCCGATCTCATCGCCGTGAAGGGCGACCCGACGAAGGACATCATGGCATTGAGCAGTGTCGACTTCGTGATGAAAGGCGGGACGGTCTACAAGAAGCCGTGATCGACCCGTGCCCCACCTGCGTTCACCGCGGCACGGCTTCTTGTGCCTTTCCGCGCGACGCGAGTGAGAACATGATCGGCCCGAGCGCGATCGCCACACCCGCGGCGAGTACGGCCTTGATACCGTACTCGCCGTCCATGAACGAGATCGCGATCACGCCGACGAGTACCAGCATCGGGATACCGGCCAACACCGACACTCCGCGCCGACCCAACGGAATGCGGAAGTAGCCGCGAAGATCCGGCTCCGTGCGGCGCAAACGCACCAGCGCGCCGAACTCGAGAAAGAGCGCGAGCGAGTACAGAAGCACGTCGGCGATCACCAGCTCGCCGAACGGCGCGAGCACGAAAATCGAGTACAGCACTGCCGACGCCACCACGGCCGTGCGCGGCGTGCCGCGCGAGTCAGCGCGGGCAAGCGGCGACGGCAGCAATCGATCCTGCGCCATGACGAAGGGAATTCGCGAGTACGACATCAGCAACGCGTTGAACAACGCCAGCGCGCTCACCATGCCGCCGATTCCGACCCAGGCGCCGAGGAACACTCCAACGCGGCCGTGCCCCGCGGCCGCGGCGATGGCCGGCCAGCCGCCGTCTTCCCACGTCGTCCAGTCGGTGGCCGCCAACGTCGTGAGCAACGGAACGAGATAGATGAACGCGACGAGTGGAAGCGCGAACGCGAGGGCCCGCGGGTAGCCGCGCGACGCATCCCGCATCTCTCCGCCGACCGTCGACGCGTTGTCCCAGCCGATGTAGTTCCAGAGCGCGATCGAGATGCCGACGGCGAGGCCGCTCACCCCGCCGCCTTCGGGCGCGGCGAACGGGCGCCACGGAATGTGCGACGCGTTGGGCAGCGCACTGAGCGCGACGGCGACGAAGCCGACGACGATGAACGCCCCCGCGAGCACGGACGCGCGTCCTACCCGAACCGACCCGCGCAGATTGATCGCCGTCGCGCCCCAGATGACGATGAGCGACACGACCCACTCGAAGCGTGCGTCGATGCCGGGGACGAAGTGTGTCAAGTATTGGTTGAACAGCACCGGGTAGATCGCCATGTCGACGAGCGAGTACATCCACGTCAGCCATCCGTTCTGGAACGCCCAAAAGCGTCCGAACGCGCGATCGACCCACCGGTAGTAGCCGCCCTCTTCCGGCATCATGCTCGCCAGCTCGCCGACGATGAGAACCTCGGGCAGCGACCAGACGAGCGGAACGAGAATCAGGATGAGCAACCCGAGCCCCGGACCGACTCGGTGAATCAGCGTCTCGGTCGTGTACGGTCCGCCCGACGTGCAGAAGAACAGCACGAAGACGAGGGCGAACGTGCCGAGCGCCGAACGCGCGGCGAGCCCGCCGGAGCGCGCGCGGCCCTCGGTCTTGAGCGCGACGGACGCTCGGGTTCCGGTGGTTTCAGACACGCAGAGAAAATACGCGCACGACGAGCACTTGTCGTTCCGCATGACGGAGACTTGAATCAAGCATGAACGAAGCGATCGTGGGTGCGAACCCGCGGACGAAGGTTCGCGCGTTCGCGCCCGGAGGAGTCGGCAACATGGGTCCCGGGCTCGACATTCTCGGCTGCGCGCTCACTGGTATCGGCGACTCGGTCGAAGCGCGCGTCGACGGCGCGCCTGGCGTCTGGATCGAGGAGGCGGGAGATCCTCGCCTGCCGCGCGACGCGGAAATGCACTCCAGCGGACTCGCGGCGCTCGAGGTTCTTCGTCTCGCGGGGCGCGAAGACGTGGGCGTCACGCTTCGCGTCGACAAGGGATTGCCGCTCGCGGGGGGCCAGGGTGGCAGCGCGGCGTCGGCAGTGGCCGGCGCGCTGGCGACCAACGCGCTGATCGGCCGTCCACTCGACGACCGCGCGCTCGTGCTCGCCGCGCTCGCCGCCGAGGAACGCGTCGCCGGCCGGCACGTCGACAACATCGCGCCGTGTCTCTTCGGCGGAATTCTCCTGATTCGCCAAGTCGAGCCGTTGGATTTCGTGCGCGTGCCGGTCCCGTCGTGGCTCCGCATCGCGCTCGCTCGCCCCGACCTCACGCTGACCACGCAGCGCGCGCGCCAGATCCTTCCCGATTCGGTAGACCGCGCGACCGCGCTCGCGCAGGCCACCGCCGTAGCGACGATGGTCGCCGCCTTCTGCCTCGACGATCCCGCGCTGCTCCGCGGCGCGGTCGACGATCGCATCGCCGAACCGGCGCGCGCACCGTTGATCCCGGCGTTCCACGACGTGAAGCGCGCCGCGCTCGACGCCGGCGCGCTCGGATGCTCGATCTCGGGCGCGGGCCCCACTTTGTTCGCCCTCGCCGACGGCGAGCTCGCCGCGCAGGCGGCGCTCGCGGCGATGCTCGGCGCGTTCGAGGAGCACGGCGTTCGCGCCGACGGACGAGTCGCATCGGTCGACGAGCGCGGCGCACGCCTGGTGGAGGTGACGTGACGTCCGTCGCGACGAGCGTTCAGGTCTGCGAAGACTGTGGGACGGAGCTCGACGAGTTGAACGCGGCGGGTGTGTGCCCGTCCTGCGGCGGCCTTCTCGAGCTGAGACACGTGCTGGTCGGAGAAGGGCCGGCGTTGCGCGCGCGCTTCGCCGATCGGCGGTCCGCGTTGCGGGGGCCCGATGCTTCAGGCGTCTGGCGGTATCGGGAGCTCGTGCTGCCGTCGGCCCGCCCCGACGAAATCGTGACCCATCCCGAAGGCAACACGCCCTTGCTGGACAGTCGCGCCGTCGCTCGATGGATCGGATTCGAATCGCCCGAACGATTGCTCATCAAGCACGAAGGCCACAACCCGACGGGATCGTTCAAGGATCGCGGCATGACCGTCGCGATCACACAGGCAAAACGGAGTTCGGCTCGCGCGGTGGCGTGCGCGTCTACAGGGAACACGTCGGCGTCGCTCGCGGCGTACGCGGCACGAGCCGAGCTACCGGCTCTGGTCTTCGTCCCAAAGGGAAAAGTCGCGGGCGGCAAGTTGGCGCAGACGATCGCCTACGGGGCGCGCACACTGTTCGTGCGCGGCGGCTTCGACGAATGCCTCACCCTCGCGCGGTCGGCGAGCGCCGAGTTGGGAATTCATCTGCTCAACTCCGTGAACCCCTTTCGCATCGAGGGGCAGAAGTCGATCGTCTTCGAGCTGCTCGAACAACTCGAGTGGAGGGCACCGGATTGGATCGCGCTGCCGGCCGGGAACCTCGGCAACACCTCTGCCTTCGGAAAAGCGCTGCGCGATGCGCGAGAGTCCGGGCTGATCGATCGCGTGCCACGCCTCTGCGCGGTGCAAGCCGAAGGAGCCGCTCCATTCGCGCGCAGCTTCGAGCATGGTTTCGCCGAACGCGTGACGGTCCAACCCGAGACGATCGCCACAGCGATCCGGATCGGCGCACCGGCGTCGTGGAACCGCGCGGTGCGGGCCATGCGCGAGACGAATGGCGTCGTGACATCGGTGACGGACGCGGAGATTCTCGAAGCCAAGGCGGTGATCGACGCCGCGGGCATCGGATGCGAGCCCGCGAGCGCGGCTAGCGTGGCCGGCGTGCGCAAGCTGCTTGCGTCCGGAACGATCTCGCGAGATGACCGCGTCGTGTCGGTGTTGACGGGGCATTTGCTCAAGGATCCCGACGCGGTCGCCGAGTATCATGCCGCTCGAAGCGCGGACCGGCCACACGCCAATCCGCCCATCGAGATCGAACCGCTCGTATCGGAGGTCGAGCGAGTAATGCGCGGCTGACAGCCGGGCGACGCCGGATGGTCGCTTGAGGCAAGAACTGTCGTGTCGCCGGTTGCGTCACCGCGACGCGGCGTGAAGAATTGTCGCGGGCGGCCTGCCCGCCGCTCCTCGTCTCCCCTGACCTCTCTCTCATGCGCTCACGACTCCTCGTCCCCGCGCTCCTTCTTACCGTCTCCCTCCCGCTCGTTGCCCAAGGCCGCGGCGGACGCGGTGGCCCCGACAACCGTCCCGAAGTCACCTTTCCCGTCGACCTCCCAGCCGACGACGCCAAGCTCGCCGCCATGAAGAAGGAGGCGATTCGTCTCGTCGACAGCTTGTCCACGTTGTCGCAGCAGATGGTCGACGAGGTGTTCAGCTTCGGCGAGCTTGGAATGCAGGAAGAGGAAACGTCCAAGTACCTGACGGGCATCCTCGAGAAGAACGGCTTCAAGGTCACGCGCGGGTTCGCGGGAATCCCAACGGCCTGGTACGCAACCTGGGGTTCGGGCAAGCCGGTGATCTCCCTCGGCTCCGACGTCGACGACATTCCGCAGGCGAATCAGAAACCCGGCGTCGGCTACAAGGATCCGCTCGTCGCCGGCGCGCCGGGACATGGCGAAGGGCACAATTCCGGCGTGCCGATGAACATCACCGCGGCGATCGCGGTGAAGCGCATCATGGAACGCGAGCACATGACCGGGACGATCCATCTGTGGCCCGGCATCGCCGAAGAGCAGATGGCGGCCAAGGCGTACTTCGTGCGCGCCGGCATGTTCAAGGACGTCGACATCGTGCTGTTCGCCCACGTCGGCTCGGATCTGGGCGTCTCGTACGGGCAGTCCGGACAGAACGCGCTGATCAGCGCGCGCTTCAACTTCACCGGACAGGCCGCGCACGCGGCGGGCGCTCCGTGGGCGGGCCGCAGTGCGCTCGACGCGGTCGAGCTGATGGACGTGGGTTGGAACTTCCGCCGCGAGCACCTGCCCCTGACCCAACGTTCGCACTACGTCATCACGGACGGCGGCGACCAGCCGAACGTCGTGCCGCCGACGGCGTCCGTCTGGTACTTCTTCCGCGAGACCGACTCGCCGCTCGTGCAGGGATTGTTCGCGCTCGGCGACACGATGGCCCGCGCCGCCGCGATGATGACGAGCACCAAGCTGGCCTCGGTGAACATCCTCGGCTCCGGCTGGTCGGGCCATTTCAACAAGGTCATCGCCGACGACATGTTCCAGAACATCAAGGCGGTCGGCATGCCGCAGTGGAGCGAGGCCGATCAGACGATGGCCAAGGGCGTGCAGCGCGAGTACGGCCAGAAGAATCCGCGCGGTCTCTCCGACCGGACGATGACGGAGCTGCCAGCGCCGCCGCGGACCGAAGATCTGCGCGGCGGCGGAAGCGACGATATCGGCGATGTGTCGTGGAATCTGCCGACGGTGACGCTCCGCTATCCGTCGAACATTCCCGGACTGCCCGGCCATAGCTGGTGGAACGCCATCGCCATGGCGACGCCGATCGCGCACAAGGGGGTCGTCGCGGGCGCCAAGGTGCAGGCGATGACGGTGCTCGATCTCATGACCAAGCCGACCGTCGTCACGCAGGCGTGGGACTACTTCCGCAACGTGCAGACGAAGGAGATCAAGTACTTCCCGCTCATGCGCGCCGAGGACCAGCCGGCGATCTGGCTCAACAAGGCGATCATGGACAAGTACCGCCCGGAGATGCGGAAGTACTACTACGATCCCACGAAGTACAAGACGTACCTCGATCAGCTCGGGATCAAGTACCCGACGGTCCGCGATACGACGAAGGCGGTGCCCTGAAGACCGGTCACCGGTCACCGGTCACCGGTGACCGGAGACCGAAGCCCTGCTAGACCTCGACCGTACTCCGGACCTTTCGTGTCACCCTCGCTATCGCTGCCTCGAGGTGTTCCCGCGTAAACGGCTTCTGGACGAACGTGTATTCTGACTCCAGAAGCCCGCGCCGGAACGCCGTGTCGTCGGTGTAGCCCGACGTGAACACCACGGGAACGTTCGGACGCGTCAGCGCCAGGCGGCGAGCGAATGCGCCGCCGCCGAGCCGCGGCATCATGAGATCGGTCACGACGACGTCGATCGGGCCGTCGTGGCCCGCGGCGGCCTCTAGACCCGCCTCGCCGTCCCCGGCTTCGAGCACGTCGAAGCCGATTCGGTCGAGCATGCGGCGCACGGCGCGGCGCACGCGCGCGTCATCTTCGACGAGCAGCGCCGTGCCGACCATACGAAACTCCGAGGGCGTCAATGACGGAGACGGCGACGCCTTCGAGCCGCGCTCCCACGGGAAATAGACCTTGAACGTCGAGCCTTCTCCCGGCTCGCTGTACACCCAGATGTGGCCGCCCGCCTCTTTCACGATCGCGTAGGTGCTGGCGAGACCCAACCCCGTTCCCTGGCCCGGCGGCTTGGTCGTGAAGAACGGCTCGTAGATCTTGTCCATGATTTTCGGATCGATCCCCGCGCCGGTGTCGCTGACGGCGAGCATCACGTAGCGGCCGGCGGTCACGCCGCCGTGCGCCCGCGCGTACTCGTCGTCGAGCTCGACGTTCTGCGTCTCGATTACGAGCGTGCCGCCATCGGGCATCGCGTCGGCGGCATTGATCACGAGATTCATCACCACCTGTTCGAGTTGGTTCGGATCGCCGACGATGGGTGCGACATCGTCGCTCAAGCGCGGAACGAGCTTGACGTTCTCCTTGAGCAGGCGCCGCAGCATGCCGCCAAGGCGAGCCACGACGTAGCTCACGCTGATGGACTGCGGCTCGGCGATCGTCTTCCGGCTGAAGGTGAGCAGTTGGCGTGTGAGCAGCGTCGCGCGCCGCGCGGCGGCGACGATCTCGTCGAGATCGCAGCGGCGGTTGGGATCGTCCTCCGTACGCGAAAGCAGCTCGGCGTACGACGTGACCACCGTGAGGATGTTGTTGAAGTCGTGCGCCACACCGCCCGCCAGCGTACCGATCGCTTCCATCTTCTGCGCGTGACGGAGCTGCTCCTCGAGCTGCCGCTGCTCCGTGATGTCGAGCCACGTTCCGACTACGTGCGCCCGCCCGCTGGCGTCGTCGGTCACGATGCGCTGGTCGTCGCGCATCCAGCGATAGCGGCCATCCTTGTGACGAAAGCGATATTCGCGTATGCCGTCCGTGCGTGCATCGCCCGATCCCCCAGGTGTCTTCTTCAGGTCGTCCGGGTACACGTTGCTCGACCACCACCCCGGCGCGAGCGCCTCGGCGAGCGTGTAGCCGAGGAGGTCAGGAACGTTGTCGCTGATCCAGGTGATCCGCATCACCCCGTCGCGCGGCGCCAGCTCGTACAACACGGCGCCGCTGGACGTGATCACGCGCTCGAGGCGGCGCGCGGTCGATGCCGCTTCGGCGACTTTGGCCTCCAGCTCGGACCTGCTGCCGCGCAAGCTCGTCGCCATCCGGTTGAACGCGCTGGCCGCCGCGCCGATTTCGTCGTCGCCGCGCACCGTCAACGGGCGATCGTAGTCGCCGCCGGTGATTCGCTCGGCGGCAGTCGCCAGGTCGACCAGCGGACGAGTGAACGCTCCGCTCAATCGCCACGACATCGCCGCGGCGATGAACAACACGGCGAGTCCGAAAATGATGATCGCGATCATCCCTTCGCGAACGTCCTTGAGAACGGTCGCACGCGGGAACGCGATGACCAGGCTCCATGGCGTGGACGCGATGGGATGGCTGGATGCGAAAACGGCGCCGATACGCGGCTCCTCCAACTCCACGATGCCGGGGATACGCGCAGCCGCGAGGCTCGGGCGCGGCACGGGGTATTTGAGGTCGGTCCAGACGTCGTCGTCCACATTGCCGAGGAGAATCGACGCGTCGGTACCAACCATGGCGCGGAGTTGGGCCGATCCGTCGACGCCTGGAGTCGTGAGGTGTCTGCGCAACACGACGTATCCGAGCGGCGCCGACGCGGAGCCGACGCGCGAGATGATTTCGTAGACGAGAGCGGAGTCGCGGACCGACAGCGGCGTTACGATCGTCGAATCGTGGCCGCCGACGATTTTCATGAGCGCGGTCCGCGCCGCGCCCGGCATGACCGGCCATGATGAAACCGACGCCCGCGTGCGAATGCCCGACGCGTTCCACAACTCCGCGTCGGCCGCGCCGGGCATCGGCGACAAACTCTTCATGGCCTCGCGGGCCCCCTCGGCGCCGCGCTCGCTGGGCTGGCGCAAGAACTTCACGACGTCCGAATCCGCGGCGACCGCGGCGATCGCGGTCCGCATGTTCTTGGCCTGCGCGCCCAGCATGCTCGCGACTTCGCGGGCGGCGCGCTCGAGATGCTCGGTCGCCGCGGCGGTGGCCGATTCGGTCATCTGGCGGTGTACGACCGCGCCGAACGACGCGACGACAGCCGCCGATACGCCGACGATGGCCAACGCGACCCGCGAGCGCAGCGACGCCCGCGGCCGTATCCGGCCGCCTTGTTCAGCGATCCTCGCGTCGTCGCGCGGACGTGGCGTCATGAAGTCAGGTCAGGAGTCGATGGGGTTTTGGCGAGGCACGCCCCTACTCGGGACGACGAACGACGCTACGGCGTAATTTCGGTATCGGTCTTCGGCGCGCCGGCTGCGCACCGAATCGGCACTCGGGAACCCAGCCGCGCTCCGGATTAGAGCGCTCTAATCTCTTCTGTACGTCACTCCGACCGGCGGCGCACGAGGGTCAGGATCGTGTACACCGCGACCGGCTCTCCCGTCTGATTCCTCACTTCGACGTCCCAGGCGACGACGCCTTGCGGCGGCTGATCGGGCTTGGGTTCTTTCGCGGTCTTTTGCTTGACCGTAAGAGTGGCCTGTATCGTGTCGCCAGGGTAGACCGGCTTGACGAAGCGAAGGCTCTCCAGACCGTAGTTAGCGAGCACGGGTCCCGGCGCCGCGTCGACGAACAACCCCGCCGCGGCGGACAGCACGAAATATCCGTGCGCGACCCGGCGTTCGAACAGCGAATCTCGAGCCGCGATGTCGTCCATGTGGGCGTAGAAGAAGTCCCCGCTGATGCCCGCGAAATTGACGATGTCCGCCTCGGTGACCGTGCGCCGCGCCGTGACGAGCGCGTCGCCCACCCGGAGGTCGTCGAAGTGCTTGCGGAAGGGATGCACCTGATCCGTCGTGCGTGCGGCGCCCGGCATGTACTCGTTCACGACGTGCATGAGCGTCGTCGGCGAGCCCTGGAGCGCCGTCCGCTGCATGTAGTGCAGAACGCCGCGTACGCCGCCCATCTCCTCGCCGCCGCCCGCGCGTCCGGGCCCGCCGTGCACGAGGTGCGGCAGCGGCGAGCCGTGGCCCGTCGACTCCTTGGCGCTGTCGCGGTTCACGAGCATGAGCCGGCCATGGTACGCCGCGGTGCCCATGACGACGTCGCGGGCGACGCGGTCGTCGGCCGTGAACAGTGAACCCACGAGACTGCCCCGCCCCTTTTTCGCCAGCTCGATGGCGTCGTCCACGGTGCGATAGGGCATCACGGTGTTGACCGGCCCGAACGCTTCGACGTCGTGTGGCGCCTGCGTGGTAAGGGGCTCGCGAGCGTAGAACAACAGCGGCGGAAAGAAGGCGCCCCGCTGCCGATCCGCTCCGACGACCGTGAAGTCGTCGAGGCTGCCGTGCACCAGCTCGGTCACGCGGGCGATGGCCTCGACGCTCTTCCGCACCTCGCTGACCTGCGCTTTGCCGGCCAAGGGGCCCATGCGAACCCCATCAACGGCCGGATCGCCCACCGTTGTCGAATCGAGGCGCTTGCCGATGGCGGTCATGACGTCCTGCAATGCTGCCTCGGGCACCAACGTCCGGCGAATGGCCGTGCACTTCTGCCCGGCCTTCGCCGTCATTTCGCGGACGACCTCTTTCACGAAGAGGTCGAACTCCGGCGTTCCCGGCGCGGCGTCGGGCCCGAGCATCGAATAGTTCAGGGAGTCCGCTTCCATGTTGAAGCGCACGTTTCGCTCGACGATTCCCCTCGACGTCTTGAGCATCCGCCCGGTCGACGCGGATCCGGTGAACGCCACCGCGCACTGCTCGTCCAGGTGGTCGAGCAGGTCGCCGGCGCTTCCGCAGATCAGCTGGATAGCGCCCTCAGGGAAGATTCGCGCGTCGATCATCGCTCGAAACACGGACTCGGCGAGATACGATGTGATCGTCGCGGGCTTCACGATCGCCGGCACGCCGGCGAGCAACGTCGGCGCGAGCTTTTCCAGCATTCCCCAGACGGGGAAGTTGAACGCGTTGATGTGAACCGCGACTCCTTCGATCGGAACGCAGATGTGCCGTCCGACGAACGTGCCTCCCTTGGAGAGGGGCTCGGGCGGCCCGTCTATATAGAAGGTCTCGTTGGGAAGCTCGCGGCGGCCGCGCGACGCGTAGGCGAAGAAGGTCCCGATGCCGCCTTCGATGTCGATCCACGAATCGCCGCGCGTAGCGCCGGTCGCGGCCGAGACGAGGTAGAAATCCTCCTTCAGCTCCATCAGCCGCTGCGCCATCGCCTTGAGCATCAATGCGCGCTGATGGAAGGTGAGCGTGCGAAGCGCCGGGCCGCCGACCCGTCGCGCGTAGTCCACCATGCCCGCGAAGTCGACGCCGTTCGTCGACGCCTCGCCGATCTTCTCACCGGTCACCGCGTGAAAGAGATCGGTGGCGTTGCCGTCGCCGGACATCCAGCGACCCTTCACGAAATTCTCCAGCCGGCGCGGCTCGTTGCCCGCCACACCGATCAAGCGTGAGGCCGGCGCTGTCGTCGTCATGAAAGCCTCGAAAACATGTGGAGTCTCACGCGCGCTCGAGAATCGTCGCCATCCCCTGCCCCACACCGATGCACATCGTGCACAGCGCGTATCGGCCGCCGCGTGCTTCGAGCTCTCGCGCGGCGGTGAGCAAGAGCCGCGCGCCTGACATTCCGAGCGGATGCCCGAGCGCGATGGCACCGCCGTTCGGGTTTACGCGCGGATCGTCGTCGGCTACGCCGAGCGCTCGCAGGCAAGCGAGCGACTGGGCGGCGAACGCTTCGTTGAGCTCGATCACCTCCATCTGATCCAGCGTGAGCCCGGCGCGCGCGAGTGCCTGTCGCGTCGACGGCACCGGGCCCATGCCCATGACTCGCGGCTCGACACCCGCCACCGCGCTCGCCACGACTCGCGCGAGCGGCGCGGTACCCAATTCCTTCAGGCCGACCTCGGACGCGACGAGCAGCGTTGCCCCTCCGTCGTTGAGCCCCGACGAATTTCCAGCGGTCACCGAACCGCCCCCCCCTTCGGCGCGAAACGCGGGCTTCAGCGTCGCCAGAATCTCGAGCGTCGTGTCGGGACGCAGAAACTCATCCGCATCGACGCACTTGGGCGCACCCTTCCTCTGAGGAATCTGGACGGGCACGATCTCGCGGACGAAGCGCCCCGCGCCTCGTGCCGCCGCGGCTTTCTGCTGCGACCGAACCGCGAACAGGTCCTGGTCGTCGCGCGAAACGTGATACTGCTCGGCGACGTTTTCCGCCGTCTGTCCCATCGAATCCGTGCCGTACTTCGACTTCATCCGCGGATTGACGAAGCGCCAGCCCAGACTCGTGTCGAACAACTCGATGTCGCGCGCGAACGGCTTGCTTCCCTTCGACATCGCATAGGGCGCGCGAGTCATGCTCTCGACTCCCCCCGCGATATAAAAGTCCCCGTCGCCGACCTGCACCGCCCGCGCCGCGTTCACCACCGCGCTCATTCCAGACGCACAGAGACGATTCACCGTCTCGCCCGGGACGGACGTCGGCAGGCCCGCGAGCAACAGCGCCATGCGCGCTACGTTGCGATTGTCCTCACCTGCCTGATTCGCGCAGCCGAGCACGACGTCGCTCACCCGCGCCGGATCCAGCGCCGGATTCCGCTTCAGGACCTCGGCGATGACGAGCGCCCCCAGGTCGTCGGGGCGCGCCTCGCTCAGCGCGCCGCCGAGGTTTCCCACAGGGGTGCGAATCCCATCGACCAGGTAAGCTGCTCGGAGGGCGGTCGGAGTCACGGCTTCGAGTCGGTAAAGAATGGTTTCTCGGTGTTGAACACGGTCCCCCGAAAGATGCTGACGATCGCGCCCGCGCGCCGCACCTCGACACGGTAGAAAGCCAGTTTCCGGGTCGCATTCTCCTCGATCGCATCGGCGGTCAGCTCGTCGCCCGCTTGAATCGCCACCGGGTAAGTCACGCTGTTCTCGATGCTCACCGTCACGCGCCCATGCGTGTTGCAGGCAAACGCGAGCGCGCTGTCCGCGAGCGAAAACAGCGCGCCCCCGTGGCAGACGCCGAAGCCGTTCAGCATGTCGTCCCGCACCCGCATACGAATCGTGGCGCCACGCGGCCGTACGTCGAGCACCTCGATGCCCAACCACCGACTGAATGCGTCGCGTGCCATCATCGCGGACACGACGCGCTCGGCCAGGGCCTGTTCCTCGAATGCCGCGGAATTCGATGTGGTCATGCCGAGGGGAGGAAGCGGCCGCTCGCGCGTGCCGTGCGCTTGAGGAGCGGGCTCGCACGGTATCGATCCTCGCCGAATTCCGCCTGGAGCCGCTCCATTCTCTCGAGTACGACCGCCGCGCCAAGCTCGTCGGCCCACGCGAGCAGGCCTTTGGGGTAGTTGACCCCGCGCGTCATCGCGAGATCGACGTCGGCCGGCGACGCGACCCGCATGTAGACCGCGTCGATCGCCTCGTTCATCAGCATCGCGAGCACGCGGTCGACCACTTGCCGTCCCAGGGCGGGATCTTTTGTCGGCTCAGCCGCGGTGGCACCCGACCCGTAATCGTAGTAGCCGCGCCCCGATTTGCGGCCGAAACGTCCAGCTTCGACGAGTCGCTGTTGCGTGATCGACGGCTTGTACCTCGGATCGTTGAACATCCCGTCGTAGACCGCGCGCGTCACGGCGTAGTTGACGTCGTTGCCGATGAAGTCCATCAGCTCGAACGGTCCCATGCGAAAGCCGGCGAGCTCGCGCATCGCCCAGTCGATCGTCGCGCAGTCGGCGATTCCCTCCTCGAGGATGCGGATTGATTCGCCGTAGAACGGCCGCGCCACGCGATTCACGATGAACCCGGGCGTATCGGACGCGACCACCGGCACCTTGCCCCAAGCGCGCATCAGCTGAACGCACTCCTCGACCAGCGGTGCCGAGCCGCCGGCGCGAGGTACGACCTCGACCAGTGGCATCAGCGGCGGCGGATTGAAGAAATGGAGACCGATCACCCGGTCGGGCGAGGGGCACGCGGCCGCGATGGCCGTCACGGACAACGATGACGTGTTCGTCGCGAGCAGGGCGTCCCTGGTCGAGATCGAGAGCCGTTGCACCACCGATCGCTTGGCCGCGAGGTCCTCGACGATCGCCTCGATCACGAGGCCACAGCGATGATAGGGCGATCGCTCGAAATCGAGCGGCTCGGCGCGGAAGTCGATGCGTGACACGAGCGCGTCGGCGGCCTCGCTGGTCATTCGCTTCTTCTCGACGTCGCGCGCGACTGCTTTGACGATCGAGGCCCTGGCTCGATCCACGGCACCGCCCATCGAGTCGGCGAGGACGACCCGGTGACCCGCCGACGACGCCACTTGCGCGATCCCGGTTCCCATCGCGCCGGCGCCGACGACGCCGACCACGGTGCTCGCGTCGAGCGGGTGGCGGGGGGGAGGGGCCATCAACGGCCGGTGAAAACCGGTTTGCGCTTCTCGAGGAACGCGTGAACGCCCTCGGCATAGTCGGCCGTCGCCCCGGCCTCGCGCTGCAGTTCCTCCTCGTAGTCGAGCTGCGTCTCCAAATCCACACCGAGCGACCGGTTGAAGCCACGCTTGATCAGTCCCAGTCCACGCGTCGGCTGCGTAGCGAGATAGCGCGCCGTACCTAAAGCTGTTTCGAGCAGCGCTGGAGCATCCACGACCATGTAGATCAGACCCCAATCACGCGCCTGCTCGGCTGTCATTTTTTCGGCAAGCATCGTCATGACCGATGCCCGCTGCAGTCCAACGATGCGCGGAAGAATGAAAGTCCCGCCGCTGTCGGGGATGACTCCGATCTTCGCGAACGATTGAATGAACGTCGCGCTGGACGAGGCGAAGACGATGTCGCACGCGAACGCGAGATTGGCGCCAGCGCCCGCCGCAACCCCGTTCACCGCGCAGACGACTGGCTTCTCCAGCGTCCGAATCGCGCGAACGATCGGGTTGTAGCTGTCGCGAACGAAGTCGCCGAGGTCTGGCATGACGTCGTTGCTCGGAGCGGCTTCGGCCAAATCCTGGCCCGCACAAAACCCGCGCCCGGCGCCGGTCAACAGGACGGCGCGGATCGTCTGATCCTCGGCAGCGCGCCCGAGCGATTCGAGCAAGGCCGCAGCCATCGGGCGCGTGAAGCTGTTGAGAACGTCCGGCCGGTTGAGCGTGATCGCGGCCACGCCGTCGGCTACTTCACAGAGAATCTCGGCCATCGTTGCGGTAGTGGCTGTGAAATCGCGACCCATGGTCGCTCGTCCTTGGGGGGAAATGCAGCCCACCCTTCTCGACTCGGCGTTCAAATTAGCCCGTCCCTGCCCCCGCCCGCGATGCTCGACGCCGCGATTCGCGCTGGTATCGGTCACCACAGGGGGGCAGATTTCGGGACGTGACGACCGTTCCACCACCCCGCGGGTCGCGCGCGCGCGTGTCGAGTAAAGCGCCGGCTGCCCCCGCGCCTAGCGCGGCCGACTCCGCGCCGAATTCCGGCGCGGCCGGCTCGCGCTTCGATTGGCGGGGCATCGCGTATCACGCACTGGTCTCGCGCGCGCTCGACGACGTCGAAGAGGCGACCAACAAGAACCGCGCGAGCGTTCCGCGCGAGCATGTTGTGCTCTACCAGTTCTCGGCGCGCGGACACGACGTCGCCCAGGCGATTCTCGGGTCGCTCCTCACGCATCCGCGCGACGCCGCGAGCGCCTATTATCGCTCGCGCCCCCTTCTCCTCTCGCTCGGATTGAGCGTCGAGGACGCTCTGGCGAGTCCGCTGGGACGTTCAGGGGGATTCAGCGACGGGCGTGACATCGGCGTGGTTTGCAACCTTCCGAGCCGCGACTGCCCGATCGTGCTTCCGATGTCGGGCGACGTGGGTTCTCAGTTCACGCCGTGCGCCGGATGGGCGCAGTCGATTCGCTACCACACGGACGTACTCGGCGACGCGAGTTGGAAAGGCGCGATCGCAGTGGTCCTGGGCGGTGAGGGTTCTGTCGCCACGAACGGGTTCTGGTCCGCCCTCACGATGGCGACCACCCTTTCGCTGCCGATGCTGTTCTACGTCGAGGACAACGGGCTCGGACTTTCCGTCCGCGGCGACATGCAGACGCCGGGCGCCAACATCGCCCGAAACCTGGCATCGTTCGGCAATTTGTTCATTCGCGACGGCGACGGGACGAATCCTGGGGAAGCCGCGAAGCTCCTCGCCGAAGGTGTCGCGCACGTGCGAGGAGGCGGCGGTCCCGCGTTGGTGCGTCTCACGGTGCCGCGCCTGTCGAGCCATTCAGGCCCGGATAATCAGCGCGGCTATCGAACCGACGCGGAGATCGCCGCCGACGCGGCGCGCGACCCGATGCCGCGCCTCCGCGCGCACCTCGTTCCGTCGATCCTGAGCGAAACACAGTGGAGCGAGTTGGAGGCCGACGTCGCGCGCGACGTGCAGCAGGCGCTGGACGCAGCCCGCGCGAGGCCGTACCCCGACCCCGCCAACGTCGCGCACTGGGTCTACGCGGACGACACTCCCGGTTCGCCCGAGGCGTTCGGCGGGCTTTCACGCGCCGAGCGCGCCGAGCTCGACGGGACGGACGTTCCTACAGAAGGCGGAGACGTCGTCCGCTTCGCCGAATCGGTGCGACGGACGTTGCGACACGAGCTCGAGGCCAACCCCAAGTGCCTCGTGTTCGGCGAGGACGTCGGACGCAAAGGTGGAGTGCACCTCGTCACCGAGGGACTCCAGAAGCAATTCGGCGATCGCCGTGTGTTCGACACGAGTCTCTCCGAGGAAGGCATTATCGGGCGCGCGGTCGGAATGGCGATCAGCGGCCTCATGCCCGTGGCTGAGATTCAGTTCCGGAAGTACGCCGATCCCGCCGCGGAGCAGTTGAACAACTGCGGCACGCTTCGCTGGCGGACCGCGAACCGGTTCGCGGCGCCAATCGTGGTGCGAATGCCGGGTGGGTTCGGAAAAGACGTCGGCGACCCGTGGCACAGCTTGAGTGATGAAGTGCGCTTCGCGCATGCCTACGGTTGGCGCGTCGCGATTCCGTCCGACGCGGCCGATGCGGCGGGGCTGCTGCGCGCGGCGATGCGCGGCGCCGATCCGACGATTTTCTTCGAGCACCGCTCGCTGTTGATGACGAGCGAAGGGAGCGCGCACTATCCCGGCGACGACTACGTGCTTCCTTTCGGACGCGCCGCGGTTCGAATGGCCGGCAGCGACGTCACGCTGGTGACGTGGGGCGCGATGGTGCACCGGTGCATCGAAGCCGCCGGCCGCTTCGGCGATCGCGTCGAAGTGATCGATCTCCGCACGATCGCTCCTTGGGATCGCGCGTGCGTACTCGAGTCGGTCGAGAAGTCCGGCCGATGCGCGATCGTCCACGAGGACAATCTCACGGCAGGTTTTGGCGCGGAGATCGCGGCCACCGTGGCTCGCGACGCCTTCTGGTCGCTCGACGCGCCCGTCGATCGCATCGCCGTCGAAGACGTGCCGATGCCCTATCATCCGATTCTGCTCGAAGCCGTGCTCCCGAGCGTCGACACGATCGCCGAGCGCATCGAGCGACTGCTCGCCGTTTGACCGGTCCACCGGTCGCGCTATCCGCCCGTAGATGTGACAAACCCCTCAGGCGCAGCACGCTGCGGCCTGAGGGGCTCATCCTCGCTGGCGGGATTCGATCATTTGGTTCGACGCCATGACGTGCATGGCCTGATCGACTTCCCTTTTCCGGACGGTATCGGTCCCACCCGGTGCTCTGGAATTCTGCAAAGCTACAGCCACGTCCAGCGACCTCGTGACCGGTGAAGCGACGTCGAACGTCCGCCTCACGAGCGCCCCGAACACCGTCGTGCCCGAAGCTTCACGCGAACGGTGAAGACCGTGTCCGATCGCGTGGGGCTAAAGTGCAATTGTGTTCTCGATCCGTCAATCGAGAAAATTTCCCGAACGGAGTAACCGACCGCGGCGGTGAGTTAGATCGTCTTGAATTCCTCGAACGGCTCTCCGCACGCGCGACACACGCGCAGCGACTTGCACGCCGTCGATCCGAACTCGCTCGTCAACGTCGTGTTTTCCGATCCGCAGCGCGGACATCGCACTCGCGCGGCGCGCCGCTCCAACCGCACGACCGCGGTCGGTGACACGGCGGCGCCGCCACTCGGCGGCGCGATTCCGTACGCTTCGAGCTTCGCGCGCGCGGTATCCGATATCCAATCGGTCGTCCACGCCGGCGCGTACACCGTTCGAATCTCGACGGGGTCCACGCCGCGGGCCTCGAGCGCGCGCCGAATCTCGGTCTCGATCTCGCGCATCGCCGGGCAACCCGAATAGGTCGGCGTTACCGTCACACGGGCACCCGAGCCATCGCGCTCGACCTCGCGAACGATCCCGAGCTCCACGACGCTCAACACGGGCACCTCGGGATCCTTTACCTCCTCGAGGATCTCGAGCAACTCCGCGCTCGACAAAGGAGCCCGCATTACCATTGGGCTCCCGGGTGGGAACGCGCCAGGATCTGCATTTCCGACAAAAGGTGTCCGAGATGTTCGGTGTGGCGGCCCTCGCGGCCGCCTCTCTGCATGTACCCCGTCTCAGGGATCTCGAGCCCCGCGGTACGGAGAATCTCTCCCACCTGCGCGTGCCACGACGATGAGAGGGTCTCGGGATTCACGCCCGCGCCTGCCTTTTCCGCCTCTGAATCGCTCGACGTGGCGATGAACAGCTCACCCGTGTAGCGCCACAACTCGTCGAGCGCGTCCTGCGCCCGGCGATGGCTTTCGTCGGTGCCGTCGCCGAGCGTCACGACCCACTGTGTCGCGTGCCGTACGTGATAGCGAGTCTCCTTCGCGGCCTTGGCGGCGATTCCCGCGACGTCGGCGTCGGTCACCGACGCCAGCGCCTCCATCTGGAGGAGCGAGTAGACGCTGAACAACATTTGGCGGACGATGGTGAACGCGAAGTCGCCGCGCGGAAGTTCGACGATCAGTGCGTTCCGGAACTCGACGGCGTCGCGCAGAAAGGCCAGGTCGTCTTCGCTGCGCCCCTTTTCCTCCGTCGCACCGGCAAGCTTGAAAAAAAGCGTGGCCTGTCCGATCAGATCGAGCGCGATGTTCGTGAGCGCGATGTCTTCTTCGAGAATCGGCCCGTGCCCGCACCACTCGGACAGACGGTGCCCGAGGATCAGGCGATCGTCGCCCAGAGCGAGCAAATAGTGAAAAGCGGCGGGGGCGGTCATGGCGGCGTCAGCGCTAACTCGCTAGACCCCTCGAACGCCGCGCGGAACCTTGTAGAACTGCGGATGCCGGTAGGGCTTGTCGTTCCCGGGATCGAAGAACGGCCCGGCATCCTCCGGCGACGACGCGGTGATCGCCGAGCTGGGAACGACCCAGATGTTCACCGCTTCGCCGCGCCGCGCGTAGACGTCGCGCGCGTTCTCGAGCGCCTGTTCGGCCGTGGCGGCGTGCACGCTCCCGGCATGCTCGTGCGGCGCGCCCTTCGGCGGCTGCACGAACACTTCCCAGAGCGGCCACTGCGAGTCGTCGCTCATGACACCGGAAACAGGTGGACCGGAAGACCGGTAGACCGGAAAACGGCAGTCGGGCCGTGTTGAGGCGGGATCACGCGGCTTCGTCGGCTTCGGGGCGATGCTTGGCGGCGTATGACACCGCGGCCTCACGAACCCACGCACCTTCGTCGTGCGCGGCACGGCGCGCCGCAAGCCGTTCGCGGTTGCACGGGCCGTCGCCTTTCACGACGCGCCAGAACTCGTCCCAGTCGATCTCGCCGAAGTTCCAGTTTTCCGTCTCGGCGTCGTAGCGCAACTCTGGATCGGGGAGCGTGACGTCGATCGCTTTCGCCTGCGCGACGGTGAGGTTCACGAACCGCTGCCGCAACTCGTCGTTGCTCTTTTTCTTCACGCCCCAGCGCATCAGCTCTGCGGAGTTCGGCGAATCCTTGTCGGACGGACCGAACATCATGAGCGACGGCCACCACCAGCGGTTCACGGCATCCTGCGCCATCGCGCGCTGCGCCGGCGTGCCGGCGGCGAGCGTCGCCATGATCTCGTAGCCCTGACGCTTGTGGAAGTTCTCTTCTTTGCAGATCCGCACCATCGCGCGGGCGTACGGTCCGTACGACGCGCGCGCCAGCATCGTCTGGTTGACGATCGCCGCGCCGTCCACGAACCAGCCGATGCACCCGATATCCGCCCACGTCAGCGTGGGATAGTTGAAGATGCTCGAGTACTTCGCCGTCCCGTCGAGCAGCTGATCGATCAACGTACCGCGGTCGACGCCGAGCGTCTCGGTGCCGCAGTAGATGTAGAGTCCATGGCCCGCTTCGTCCTGCACTTTGGCGAGCAGAGCCATTTTCCGGCGAAGATTCGGCGCGCGCGTGATCCAGTTGCCCTCCGGCAGCATCCCGACAACCTCTGAATGCGCGTGCTGCGACATCATGCGAACGAGCTGCCGGCGGTAGCGCTCCGGCATCCAGTCTTTCGGCTCGATTGACTCGCCCCGGGCGATTCGCGCCTCGAACTCCCGGATCTTCGCCGGGTCCTCGGCGGGGGGCGACGGGGCCGGCGTTGGGGGGCGTGGGCGGGGGTTCGTCGATGACATGAGTGTCTGATCGAGTGGGGCGTACCGACTCGCGGCGCACCCTCTATCTCGTTGTGAAATCTAGTGCCCGGCCGATACCGCCGGATAGATTTCGCCATCGTCTCACCTCGTCCCAGAGTCCGCATGCGCCGACCGACGTCGCTCGCCGTTACCGCTCTTCTCACCGTGCTCGGGTCGAGCGCGGCGCTCGCTCAAGGCGGCGGGGATGAGGTACCAAGCAACCCATGGAACGACGGCTTGGTGCCCGGCAACTACGTGCGGATGAGCACCGGCTCCTCGACACCCGTGAGTCCTCACGCGGCGCTGCGCTATTGGGATCGCGGCACGACGTACTACGCCGGCTGGGAAAACTGGGATACGGGCTCGAGCGGGGTCAGCCGAGTCGGCTTCAGCCTCAACGCGGCGTATAGTGCTCTCCCGCTCAACACGCCGCTCTTTCTCGCGAACTTTACACCGCTCAACGGCGGGACCGTGACGTCGGTGACCGCGTCGCACGCCGGGATTCTCGAGGTGACTTCGGGACTTCGCCTGCGGATGCCCGTCCCCTACCTGATGCCGAACCTCAGCCTCGGGCTCGGACTCATCGATTGGCAGCCCGGCACGATCCACTACGAATCGACGGCGGGCACCGGCAGCGCCAAGCAACAGCACCGCGTGAGTGCTGAAGTGACCGTCGGCGCGGGCATCGAGAAGAATCTCTACGATCGCTACGGCGTTTTCGGCGAAGCGCTGTACGTCTACGGCTATACGAGCTACGGCAGCGGCTTCGTGTCGTCGGGCGGTGTCTGCAGCAGCGTCGCGTGCGACACATTCCGCAACGGCAACACGACGATCGGAACGATTCGAGGCGGTGTGCGCGTTCGCGTCGGCCAATGACGGCAGGCACGACCCGCCCCCGCGAGGTGACGCTCGGCCAGCACGCGCCGCTCTCCGCGGACGGGAATGTTTCGAGGCTCGTCGCCGACGGCGTCGCCGATATCTGCTTCGGGCACCCCAAGAGCAACTCGCTTCCGGCGACGGTGCTCCGCGACCTCGCCGTGTCCATCGCCGACGTGAGCGTGCGCGCCGACGTGCGCGTCATCGTCGTCCGGAGTTATGGCACGGGGGCGTTCTGCGCCGGCGCGTCGTTCGACGAGCTTTCGTCGATCGGCGACGCCGTGCAGGGGAAAGCGTTCTTCATGGGGTTCGCCCGCGTCATCGGCTCGATGATCAAGTCGGCGAAGCCGATCGTCGTGCGCGTGCACGGCAAGGCGGTCGGCGGCGGCGTCGGGATCGTCGCCGCGGCGGACTACGCGATCGCGACGTCGAACGCGTCGGTGCGATTGAGTGAGCTCGCCGTCGGCATCGGTCCGTTCGTGGTGGGGCCGGCCATCGAGCGGAAGATCGGCACCGGCGCCTTCGGCGCCATGGCCATCGACGCCGACTGGCGAGACGCGGAGTGGGCCGAGCGCCACGGCCTCTACGCGCGCGTCGTCAACGACAGCGGGCAGTTGGACGCCGAAGTCGCGCGCCGCGTGGCCGCTCTCATCGAGGCGAACCCGGACGCCGTGATGGGCATCAAGCGCGCGGTCTGGGCCGGCACCGACGATTGGCCCGCCCTTCTCGAGCAGCGGGCGGAGACGAGCGGCACGCTCGTGCTCTCTCAGTTTACCCGCGACGCGATCGCGAGATTCGGGGCGAAGTAGTCGCCCGCCACGCCGGCCACGCTCGCCCGCGGCCAAGAATGCAACGCAGATGCCGCAGATTTGAAAAAGCAATCCCGCAGTAACTACAAAAGCTTTCGTTGTTTATCCGCGGCAATCGCTGTTAAAGGTCTGCGGCATCTGTGTTGAGTTTCTTGGGATCTTGTCAGGGGCCAGTCAGGCCCGCGATCAGCTGGTCGGCGGATTGAATGCGATCCCCGAGTGCTGTGCCTCGATCCAGCTCTTGTGGTAGTTCGGGTCCTCGAACGCCATCGCACTCTTCGCGACACGCAGCGGGCGGAAGCTGTCCATCATCACCGCCAGCTCGTTCGTCGACTTGGCGCCGATCGACGCTTCGGCGCGTCCCGGATGCGGACCGTGCGGAATGCCGTCGGGGTGCAGCGTGATGCTCCCGAACTCGATCCCCTTCCGGCTCATGAATTCGCTCGACGCGTAGTACAGCACTTCGTCCGAATCCACGTTGCTGTGGTTGTACGGCGCCGGGACGGCGTTCGGGTCGAAGTCGTAGGGGCGAGGGCAGAAGGAGCAGACGACGAATCCGTCGCCCTCGAACGTCTGGTGCACAGGCGGCGGTTGGTGCACGCGGCCGACGATCGGCTCGAAGTCGGCGATGTTGAACGCCCACGGATAGAAGTAGCCATCCCACCCGACGACGTCGAACGGATGGTGGTCGAGAATGAGCTCGTTGATGCCGTCGTATTGTTTCACGAGCAGACGGAAGTCGCCCATCTCGTCGTGCGTCTCGAGCTCGAGCGGGCGGCGGATGTCGCGCTCCGAATACGGCGCGCCCTCCTTCAGTTGGCCGAACTCGTTGCGATACCGCTTCGGCCACCGCACGTGCCCGCGGCTCTCGAAGACGAGTAGCTTGGGCTTGTCGCCGGATGACTCGAAGACGTATCGATGCAGGATGCCGCGATGGATGATCAAGTAGTCGCCCTCGCCGAACGGCAGCCGGCCGAACACCGACTCGAGAACGCCCTTCCCCTTGGCGACGTACACCAGCTCGTCGGACTGCGCGTTTCGATAGAAGTGCTCGTCCTGTTTGTCCGGCTCGACGTACAGCATCGCGATGTCCGGGTTGAACATCAGCGGAATGCGGTCGAGGGTCGGGCTCCCCCCCTTCTTCGCGCGCGCCGTCAGAAAATGCCGATGCCGGAGCGTTTGGTCGGGGTCAGCCTCGAACGCCGTCTCTTTCACGCGGCGCACGGACTTTACCGTCGTCGGCGGATGTACGTGGTACAGCAGCGACGACGTCCCCGTGAACCCCTCGTGCCCCATCAGCTCCTCGGCATAGATGCCCCCATCCGGCTTTCGGAACGCGGTGTGGCGTTTACGGGGGATGGCGCCGAGGGTGTGGTAGATGGGCATCTTTGTCTAGGGTGCGTGGACTAAAAAAGATCTCTGATCAACCGACCACTCTAGGCTCTCGTTGACAGCGACACCGTCAGGCAAGTCTCAAGGCGCAGTTTCCTGGCGCTGACGCCGTCGCTGGCGACTAGAGTGCCCGAGTCATCCGTGATGTCTTTTAGTGAGTGAGTCCAGACTACAGGTTACCCCGGCGCCCCTGTTCGTGCTCGATCGCCTCGAACAGCGCCTTGAAGTT